>NZ_JBAGKI010000066.1:0-33062 GCF_036689795.1 Micromonospora palythoicola
CGGCCCCGTCGACGACCACCGGTACGACGACGGCAGATTGCACGTACCCGACGGCGGCGGCGTCGTCGGCGTCGGGTTTCCGCCCCCGTCGACCCGGACGAGCTGCCACTGCTGGTTGGCGCCGTTCCAGTCGTCGTACTGGACGATGTTTCCGCCGTCGGCGGTCGAGGCGCCCTGCACCTCCATCACCTTGTTGCTGTTCCGGTTGATCATCCGGACGTAGCCGCCGTCGGAGTCGGCCAACCGGAACTGCTGGTTCGCCCCGTTGTGGTCGGACCACTGCACGATGGCGGCGCCATTGGCGGTCGACCAGTTGTAGACGTCCAGCACCTTGTTGGACAGCCGCGACTTCAGCCGGTAGTAGCCACCGCCCGAGTCCACGAACTGCCACTGCTGCTGGTTGCCGTTGTTCCGGGACCACTGGGTGATCCGGGCGCCGTCGTTCGTGGCCAGGTTGTACACGTCGAGGGCCTTGCCGCTGTTGCGGTTGACCAACACGTACCACGCGTTCGTGTCGACCGTCGCGGCGGCGGCCGGAGTCGACACCGCCACGGCGGCGGCGCTACCGGCGACGACCGCCGTGACACCCGCCGCGGCGGCCCGCAGCAACCACCTACGTGGCCGCGAGGGCGGGAGAGATGGAGACCTACCAAAGGCAGACATGTTCCTCCTTCAATGACCGAGAGCCGGGCGGTTCACCCGAGGACGGGCGCACTCCCCAGCACCTGCGGCGCTTCTGTTAGCGCTAACATGGATGTCCGCATGTCCCCGCACACGCCTGGTCCATGGGCCCGACGAAGCAGGCTCGCCCGGTAAGCCGTAGGCATCGCCGTCCTTGCCCATCGACTGTGGGCGATAACATGCCGTTCGTCAAGCCGTAATGTTCCCGGAATCACGAGCTGCGACTTTACGGAGATATCAGACATCCGGCGCAGGTGACCTCGACGCACCTTCCTCCGACCACCTGCGACATCGTCGCCCTGCATGACAATCGGAACTCACGGCAAGCGACGACAACAGAGAGTCATGGTTACGCTAACATCGATGCTTACCCATAGTCACCCGCCGCGGCACGGACCGGATTCCTCCCGGTCGGGTCACTGCCCGCAGCCCGATGTTCGGCGTCGCCAAGCAGACCGTGCAACGCGCCACCGGCAGGGTCCTACGAAGCCGGACCCAACACCTTCGCCAACAGGCCGGAAAGCTGGCGCTGCTCCTGGTCGGTGAGCGATGCCAGCCGCTCGGACGGAAACTCGAACGCCCCCCGGACGGCGCGGCGCACGTCAGCTCCCGCCGAAGTGATCAACACGCGCTTGATTCGCCGGTCGTCCGGATCGGGCACCCGGGCGACCAGACCACGGGCCTCCAGCCGAGAGACGAGCTGGGTGACGTTCGAGGCGTCGCACCGCAACTCCAGGGCGAGCTCCCCCATCGGTCGACTGTCCTCGGGCAGGTGTTCGAGCAGACACGCCTGTGCGGCGCTGAGCCCCGCGACCTGCGCGGCACGGTCGTAGGCCGCGTCGTACGCGAAGACGAAATCCCACAACTGCCGGGTGAGGGTGTCGGCCAACTCGGTCACGACCCCAGATTAGTTGACTCTCTCAGGTAACGCCGTCTAGGTTGAGTGAGGAACTTTAGTGACTCAACAACATGGGGGTTCGACGTGAAGAGTCCGAGTTCAGCGCGGGCCGGTACGCCCCGCGTGCTGATTACCGGAGTCCGTGGCAAGACCGGGTCGCCGCTGGCCAGGCTGCTTGTCGAAGACAAGGACGTCGACGTGCTCGGCGGCAGCAGCAACCCGGCCTCGGTCGACCTGGATGGTGTGCGACCGACCGCCTTCTCCTGGGACGTCCCCTCGGGATGGAAAGCGGCGACCGAGGGCGTCGACGCCGTGTACATCGTCCGACCGGATCGTGCGGACGCGCCGGACCTCATCGGCGCGCTGCTCGACGAGACGCCCGCTCGGGCCCGGATCGTCCTGCTGTCCGAGCAGGACGCCGACTACATGGGTGCCGACGGATGGGCACCGCGCGCCGAGCGGGCGGTACGCGACAGTGGGCACGCCTGGACGATCCTGCGGCCCAGCTGGTTCATGCAGGTCTTCACCGATCCGCGGTTCTACCGTGATCAGATCGCCGACGGGAAGCTGCCGTTCTCCAGCGGCGGTGCCAGCCTGGCCTGGATCGATGCCCGCGACATCGCCGCCGTCGCCGAGCGGGCGCTGCTGGACGAGAAGCATGCCGGCCAGGTGTACGAACTCACCGGCCCCGAGTCACTCACGCTGCCGCGCACCGCGGAGCTGCTCTCCGCCGCGGCAGGACGTCCCGTTGCCCTGCACGAGATCACCGTCGACCAGGCCGTCGACGGGACCACCGGGTTCGAACGGGAACTCTTCGCGCTGACCTTCGAGCGCGTACGGGCGGGTAGCTTCGCGGAGGTCACCGACTCCGTCGAGCGGGTGACCGGACGGCCGGCGCGAACCTTGCCGGCATTCCTGGCCGAGGCCGGGCCGCCCTTCGGTCGGGCGACCTGACCCTGTCCGGGGCGACGAGCGGCAGACCTGCGGAACCTCGGGCCGGGTCGTCAGCTCGTCGGCAGCCGCCGCCGGATCGCCGGCCGGTGGGCAGGGAGTGCGACGGAGTCGAGGTCGGCGACGACGGCGTCGAGCAGCCGGCTGATCCGTGGTTCTCCGTCAGCGGTGTTGCGCAGCTCGTCGACGATCATCGCCAGGTAGGTGTCGTAGGTCGGGCGGTTGGCCAGGACCCGTACCGTGCCGTCGTCGTCGCGTACGATCCCGACCGGATCGGGCCGGGTCGCGAGCCGACGGAGCAGGTCGTGTGCCTCCTGGACGGCGCGTACGGCGGTGGTGACGTCATTGGAGGCGGGGGACAGCGCACGCGCGGCGATGTCCCCCAGCTGACGGAGGCCGAACCCCACGTCCTGGCCCGGTGTGCGCTCGACGTCGATGGTGACCGAGTTGGCGACGCGTTCGTCGGGCAGTGGACGCGGCCCGACGCCGGGCAGCCGGTGGCAGTGCAGCAACGGCGCACCGGCGACCACGAAGTCTCCCGGCGCCGGCACGACGGTGATCGCGCAGTCGTGTTCCCGCGCCAGCCGGGCGAGCAGGGCGAGATCGGCGCTGGTGACAAGTCCCGCAGCCGTGGCCGGCACGACCTGAACGACCTCGCCGGCGATCTCGGCCGGCTCCTCGTGCTCCGGCACGTGCCGCTCGATCGTCCGGCGGGTCTGCGCGCCGATGGCGACGATGATGTGCGACACCCGCATCACGGTGGTGATGTGGTGCAGGTAGTAGATGAACATCGCGGTGCTGGCCAGCACGAGCGACATCGACACGGCGAGGGACAGCTCGGGCAGCCGGTCGCTGTCGCGGGCCGGCAGCGCGGCGAGCACCACCATCGCGAAGAGGAACGTCGCCACGAACGTCCCCAGCGTGGACTGGATGACCCGGTCCTGCAGGAACGTGCGCAGTACCCGTGGGGAGTACTGGCTGCTGGCCAGTTGCAGCGCCACGACCGTGATGGAGAAGACCAGCGCGGTGAACGAGATCATCGCCGTGATGATCGACGACAACAGGGACCGGGCACCGGGAGGTCCGCTGGGCAGAATGCGCTCCACCGGCAGCCGCAGCCGCAGTTCCAGCACCGACAGGCCGATGGCCAGCACGACCGCGCTCGCCGCGAAGAGTGCCGGGATGAGCCAGAAACTCTGCCGGATCTCGGCGAGCCGGGCAGCGCCCGTACGGGGTCGCCTCACGTCGCCGTAGCCTTTCGCTCCCGCTCGGCGCTGAGGAAGAAGGCGCCGAACGCACCGGCAAGGGTGCCGAACACGACCACCGAGTAGATCGCGAGCACCAGTTCGACGACCTGGGCGAACGGATCGTCCGCGCCGAGTGGTTCCCCCGTGATGGTGGCCAGGGCGACGTCGTGCAGCGCTGGTCCGTACGACCGGTAGGAGCCGGTGACGACGAGCAGTTGGCCGACGCTGAGGACGACTGTCGTCGTGATGATCGCCAGCCACGCGATCCGGTCGGTCAACAGCCGGCCGGCGGAGCGCGAGCCGCGCACCGCCGCGGTGATGACACCGCCGGCTCGGGCGGCGCGCAGCGCGGAGGCGGCGCGGGCGAAGCGGAGAAACGGCACGGCGAGGAAGATGATCTGCCACCAGTTGCGTCGCCAGAACCGGCGGGTGTCATGGCGGGCCAGCCAGGCGCGCAGGGCGAATTCGGCCACGAACACCGCCCACAGCACCCAGCCCAGGACGGTCAGGGCGGTGGACAGCGTGGGATGTCCGGCGAGCGCCTGCCCGAGGACGACCAGGACGAAGAGCACACCGAGGGCACCCATCGGTTTGTCGAGCCGCCGGGCGACGCCGTGCAGTACCGCGTCCTCGGGCGTCCGCTCACCGTCGGTGGGCCGGCTCATCGTCGCGCCGGCCGGTTCACCGGTACCCCGTCCACCCGCGCTCGCTCCTGGTGTCCTCCCGGAGCGTTGGGCGGGTCACGGTGATGTCCTCCTGGCGGTCGTGCGGCAGAGCCATGGTCGGCCGCCCTGGTGCTGTCCGCTACCCGAGATCGCCGATAGCAAACCTCGAGCGCCGAGATCCGCCGACCGTCACAGTCACGGGCAGAGACCGTCATCGGTTCGTCGTGTTGTCCGCCGTGGCCGCCGGGTAGGGCAGTTCTAGCAGACCCCGTCCCCTGAAGGAGTCAGCCATGACCCACCCGTGGTTCTTTCCCCACGACATGCCCCCGCTGTTCTACGCCGAGCCCACCACCGCGGACACCCGACTGGCCTGTCGGTTGCTCACGCGCATGCAGCAGGATCCGCGACTGCGCCACGAGCGCATCTGCATCGAGGTGCAGAACCGGGTGGTGGTGCTCGAGGGCACGGTCAGCACGGCCGGGCTGAGCGCCGAGGCGCATGCTCTCGCCTGGCTTACCCCGGGAGTGCACGATGTCAGCAACCGCCTCCGGCACCTGGACGGGTGACCTGATCGCTGGGCTCTTCGCGGGCCCCGGGTTGGGGTACATCACCACGATGGTGCTGAACAATCCTGCCGACCTGGTACGCCTGCTCGTGATCGCGTTGGTCGTCTACCCGGCGCTCGTGGTGATCCTGCGGGTTTCCGGCAAGCGGACGCTGTCCAAGCTGAACGCCTTCGACTTCGTGGTCACGGTCGCGCTGGGCTCGACGCTGGCGACGATCCTGCTGTCGCGGGACGTGTCGCTGGTGGAGGGAATCCTCGCCCTGATCCTGCTGGTGGCGTTGCAGTACGTGGTCGCGCTGCTCGCCGTCCGCTGGCCGCCGTCGCAGAAGGTGCTCAAGGCCCGACCCACCATGCTGCTACGGGACGGGCGGTTACGAACCGAGACGTTGCGGGCGACCCGGGTGGCGGAGAGCGAGATCCGGCAGGCCGCGCGGAGCCAGGGCGCGGGCGACCTGCACAACCTTGCCGCAGTGGTGCTGGAGACCGACGGCAGCCTGAGCATCATCACCCGCGATCAGCTCGGCGACGGCAGCACCCTCGTCGATGTGCGCGACGAGGGGCGGTAGCCCGCCCGGCCGACGAACGGCGCGTCCGCCCCCGTCAGCCCTCGATCGGTGGACGGTCGATGTTGAGATGGAAGGCGCGCTCCTCCGCCTCCTGACGGGCCGCGACGAAGTCGCGCTGCCAGTCCTGGGCATCGTCCGGGATCCGCGCCACCACGTGCTCACCGTGCACCCGCCCGTCCGCGTCGGTCAGGGTCACCCCGACGACGGTGTGCCCACGCCCGGGTATCGCGTAGTGCCGCACCGCCCAGCGGGCGGACGCCTGCGCGGCGTGCCGGCGGCGTCGGGCGCCGCTGGTCAGAACCGCGGAGACCAGCAGGACGGCGGTCAGTACGACCACGGAGACGGCCAGGAACGCGAGGATCCGCACCCGCCCGAGGCTACCTCGCCGCCTGCCGATGCTGCGGCGTACGAGCAGGCCACCGGGAAACCGGACGCACCCGGTCACCACCGCCGAGACGCCTCGGCTCCGACCCGGTCGTCCCGGGCCGGAGCCGAGTTGTGCCTGACGGTCGGTTGGATCAGACGACGTTGATGTCGCTGCACCACATGTAGGTCTGGTCCATGTGTGACGCCTTCCAGATCACGAAGAGAACGTGCTGGCCGCTACGCCCGGACGGGATCGAGACGTTGAACGAGATGTTCTGCGTCGGCGCGTAGCGCCCGGTCTGCAGGATCTGGTCGATGTTCCCCCAACCGACGCGCTGCGAGCTCGGATTGAAGCCCTGCCGGGTGACGTAGACCCGGAAGAAGTCAGCGCCGTGGCTGGCCTGGTCGTAGAACCGGAGCGTGAAGTTGCGGCTGACGTTCGTCGCCTTCCAGGCTCCCGGCTGGTTCAGGGCGTCGTTCCGGGAGAGGGCGTTGCTGCAGAGCTGCCCGTCGGGCGTACGGGCCTGGTACTGCCCGCCGAGGCCGTCCCGCAGCTGGCTCATCCAGTTCCACATGGTGTCGGGGTTGGCCTGGAACGCCCGGTGGCACATCGGGTCCTGCGTCTGCATCGCCGGATCCATGTGCCGGTGACCCCAGTTCTGCCAACACTGGTAGGCGCGGGTCGCCGGGTTGATCACGGTGCCGTGGGCCTGGGCGGCACCGGTCCAGGGCAGCAGGGCGGTCACCACGGCGAGGGCCAGGACCAGCGCCCGGACGGTGGGCCGGGATCGCCGGCCGGATCGGTGGGGATGGTGTGAACTCACGGTGCATCCTCCGTTTCTGAAACGCTCACCGGGACGGGTTTGGGAGCGCTTCCAGCGAGTATCACACCAATCGGACAAGATATCAATGATCGTCTATTGATATCGGTTGTTCGGATTTCGTCGCCCGCGCGAGGTTCCAGCTGCGGAAACTGCCGGCTCTCATCGCTGCGTACGTCGAACCGCCGGGTGGCGCGGCACCGCCTGCCGACCGTCGCTACGGTTGATGTTCCGGAGGGTCCGGTCAGGGAGGCGTCGAACGGGCCGTGGGCGGCTATGGCGCGCAGGTCGCGCTGGTGTTGGTGTTGGTTGCGGTGAACGCGGTGTTCGCCGGCAGCGAGATGGCCCTGGTGTCGCTACGGGAAAGCCAACTGGAGCGTCTTGAGCGAAGCTCCCGAGGAGGACGGGTGCTGGCCAGGCTGGCCCGCGACCCGAACCGGTTTCTGGCCACGATTCAGATCGGTATCACCCTGGCGGGCTTCCTGGCGTCGGCGGCGGCGGCGGTCTCCCTGGCCCAGCCGCTCGTGGAGCCCCTGGGATTCCTCGGCGGCGGCGCGGAGCCCGCGTCCGTCGTCCTGGTGACCGTCCTGCTGACGTTCGTCACCCTGGTCCTGGGTGAGTTGGCGCCCAAGCGCATCGCGATGCAGCGCGCCGAAGGATGGGCGCTGCTGGTGGCCCGTCCGTTGGACGCGCTGTCGACGGTCTCCCGACCGGTCGTGTGGCTGTTGGGCGCCGCCAGCGACGCGGTCGTCCGGATGACCGGCGGTGATCCGCGGGCGCGACGGGAGGAGGTCACCACGGAGGAGTTGCGGGACATGGTGGCCGCCCAGCGCAACCTCACCCCGGAACATCGGATGATCATCTCGGGAGCGTTCGAGGTCGCCGAGCGGGTGCTCCGGGAGATCCTGGTGCCCCGTCGGGACGTCGTCACGCTCAGCGAGTCGCTGTCCGCGCCGCAGGCGCTGCGGGAGTTGGGGAGGTCGGGGCAGACCCGCGCCCCCGTCGTGGGACGCGGTGGCCTGGACGACACGGTCGGCGTGGTGCACCTGCGGGACCTGCTCGACCAGGAAGGACCGGTCGCCGCGTACGTCAGCGAGCCGTTGTACCTGCCGGAGACGTTGAAGGTCACCGAGGCGATCCGGGAGATGCGCCAACAGCGGCAGCAGTTCGCCCTCGTGGTCGACGAGCGCGGTGCCATCGACGGGATCGTCACCATGGAGGACCTGGTCGAGGAGATCGTCGGCGAGATCTACGACGAGACCGACCGGGACGTCCAGTCGGTCGTCCGGGAGCCTGACGGCGCCCTGCTGCTGCCGGGCGGCTTTCCGCTGCACGACCTGCCGGACGTGGGCGTCGACCTTCCCGAGGTGCTCGACACCGGCGGCTACACCACCGTGGCGGGACTGCTGCTGGCCCATCTCGGTCACATCCCGACGAAGCCGGGCGAGGTGGTCGAGCTGCCCGGGCTGACCGCGGAGATCGCCGAGGTGACCGACCGGGCCATCACCTGGGTACGTCTGCGGACCATGACCACAGAGGCCAGCGAGTACGGCGTCGGCTGACCAGCGGGCGGCGGCCCGCTCGACGGCCGGCCGCCACCCCCCGCGGTTCCGGGCGGCGGTGGCGGCGGTCGACGTCCGGTTCAGGGCTGGTAGCGGTACCCCATACCGGGTTCGGTGATGAGGTGCCGGGGCCGGGCGGGGTCGGGTTCGAGCTTGCGGCGGAGCTGGGCCAGGTACTGGCGCAGGTAGCCGGTCTCGGTCTCGTATCCCGGCCCCCACACCTCGTGGAGCAGTTGGCGCTGGCTGATCAGCTTGCCCGGGTTGCGGAGCAGTGTTTCGAGCACCGCCCACTGGGTGGGGGTCAGTTTGACCTCGGTGCCGTCGTCGCGGACGACGGTGCGGGTGGCGAGGTCGACGGTGTGCCGGCCGAGCCGCGCGGTGCGGCTGGCCGCGTCCGCTCCGGTGGTGTGCCGGCGGGTGGCGGCGCGGATGCGGGCCAGGAGTTCGTCGACACCGAACGGCTTGGTGACGTAGTCGTCGGCACCCGCGTCGAGAGCGGTGACCTTGTCGTCGCTGCCGGCGCGGCCGGACAGCACGATGATGGGTACGGCGGTCCAGCCACGGAGCCCACGGATGACGTCGACGCCGTCAAGGTCGGGTAGGCCGAGATCGAGCACGACGAGATCGGGTGGGTGGCTACCGGCGAGCTTCAGCGCGGCGGTTCCGGTGCCGGCGACGTCGACGTCGTAGCCCCGTGCGCGCAGGTTGATGCGCAGGGCGCGCAGGATCTGGGGTTCGTCATCGACGACGAGGATCCGGGTCATTCCGGCGCACCCTCCGTGGCCACGGTCGCGGCGGGTAGCCGCAACACCATGGTGAGTCCTCCTCCGGGGGTGGTCTCGGGGTTGATGCTGCCGCCCATCGCCTCGGCGAGCCCGCGGGACAGGGCCAGGCCGAGGCCGACGCCGGTGGTGGTGTCCCGGTCGCCGAGACGCTGGAACGGCAGGAACACGTGGTCCCACTGGTCCTCGGGGATGCCGGGGCCGGTGTCGATGACGCGGAGTTCGACCAGGCCGGAATGGGCGCTTGCGGTGATCGTGGGTGGCTGTCCGGGCGGGCTGTGCCGCAGGGCGTTCGCGACGAGGTTGACCAGCACCCGCTCCAGCAGACCCGGGTCGGCGGTGACCGCGGGCAGCTCGGTCGGAATGTCGGTGCTGACATCGGCGGCCGGTGGGCCGAGCTCGTCCAGGGCGCGGGGCACGACGTCCTCCAGACCGATCGATGCGACGGTGATGCCGAGTGCGCCGGCCTGCAGGCGGCTCATGTCGAGCAGGTTGGCCACCAGCCGGCCGAGCCGGTCGAGGGACTCGTCCGCGGTCACCAGCAGCTCGTCCCGGTCCTCGGGGTCGAACTCCACGTCGGGGCTGCGCAGGCTGGACACGGCGGCCTTCGCCGAGGCCAGCGGGGTACGCAGGTCGTGGCTGACGGCGGCGAGCAGTGCGGTGCGCATCCGGTCGGCCTCGGCCAGCGGCCGGGCGGTGGCGGCCTCCTCGGCGAGGCGCTCCTGTCGGAGCGCGACGGCGGCCTGCGCGGCGAACGCCTCGACGATGCGCCGGTCGGCGGCCTCCAGTCGCCGGCCGCAGAGCACGACGGTCAACCGGTCGTCGACGGGTACTGCCGTCTCACCGGCACTCGGGGTGCCGGCCGGCGACTCGCCGACGCTGGCCACGACCCGCCAGGCCTGCGTCTCCCGGTCCCGGTCGGGCCGGCCGGTCGCCTCGCCGGTCTGTTCCAGCACGCTGACCGCGCGCAGCGCGAAGGTCTCCCGGAGCCGCTCCAGCAACGCCGGCAGGGGCCGCTGCCCGCGCAGGACGCTGCCGGCGACGGTGGCCAGGGTCTGCGCGTCGGCGGAGGCCCGAGCCGCCTCCCGGGTCCGCCGGGCCGCCACGTCGACCACCCAGCTCACCGCCACGGCGACGCCGACGAAAACGCCCAGGGCGAGGAGGTTGTCCGCCTCGGCAATGGTCAGCGTGTAATAGGGCGGGGTGAAGAACCAGTTCAGCAACAGAGATCCGCCGAGGGCCGCGAGCAGCGCCGGCCAGAGCCCGCCGACGAGCGCGACGCCGACGACGGCGGCGAGGAAGATCAGAATGTCGTTGGTCAGGGTGAGGTCGGGCAGCGCCTTGAGCAGCGCGGTCAGGGCCGGCATACCCACGACGGTGAGCGCGAACCCGTACCGCCGGCGCCGCCGGGACAGCGCGGCGGGCACCACCGGACCGCGCCGACCGCGACCGGCCTCGGCGTGGGTGACCAGGTGTACGTCGATGGGACCGGACAGTGCCGTGGTGGTGACCCCGACGCCCCGGGAGAACAGTTGCGCGAAGCGCCCGCGCCGACTGGCACCGAGCACCAGTTGGGTGGCGTTGACGCCCTGGGCGAAGTCCAGCAGCGCGGCGGGGATGTCGGTGCCGAGGACCTGGTGGTACGTGCCGCCGAGGCTCTCCACCAGCACCCGTTGCCGCGCCAGCTGCGCGGGGTCGGCGCCGGCGAGCCCATCATTGCGGGCGATGTGCACGGCGAGCAGGTCGGCGCCCTTGCTGCGGGCGGCGACGCGGGCCGCGCGGCGGATCAGCGTCGCACCCTCCGGCCCGCCGGTCAGTGCGACGACAACCCGCTCGCGGGCCTCCCAGGTGGCGGAGATGCCCTGCTGGGCGCGGTACGCGTCGAGTTGCTCATCGACCTTGTCGGCGAGCCAGAGCAGCGCCAGTTCGCGCAGGGCGGTGAGGTTGCCGACCCGGAAGTAGTTGCCGAGCGCGGCGTCGATCTTGTCGGGGCGGTAGATGTTGCCGTGGGCCATCCGTCGGCGTAGCGCCTCGGGAGTCATGTCGACCAGTTCGACCTGTTCGGCGGCGCGGACGACGGCGTCGGGCACGGTTTCCCGCTGGGTGGTGCCGGTGATCTGGGCGACGACGTCGTTGAGCGACTCCAGGTGCTGGACGTTGACCGTGGACAGCACGGTGATCCCGGCGTCCAGCAGCTCCTGGATGTCCCGCCAGCGCTTGTCGTTGCGGGAGCCGGGCACGTTGGTGTGGGCCAGCTCGTCGACGACGGCCACCTCGGGCCGCCGGGCGAGCACCGCGTCGAGATCCATCTCGGTGAACTCGACGCCCCGGTAGGTCATCGTGCGGCGGGGCACCTGCGCCAGGTCCCCGATCATCGCGGCGGTGTGCGTACGACCGTGGGTCTCGACGAACCCGATCACCACGTCGGTGCCGCGCTCGGCCCGGCGGTGCGCCTCCTCCAGCATCGCGTACGTCTTCCCGACGCCGGGTGCGGCGCCGAGATAGATGCGCAGTTCCCCGCGCGCCATCGCACCCCTCCCCTTCTCGACGACGGAAAGGGCCCCTTGTCACCGCCATGTGTACAGCAAGGGGCCCTTCCGAACCTCTCAGCCGGCGGGAAACTCCCGGTCGAGCGCCAGATTGAGTTCCAGCACGTTGACCCCGGGCTCACCCATGAAGCCGAGCGACCGGCCGCTGGTGTGCTTCTCGACCAGACGACGGACCGCCGTGAGGTCCGCGTCCCGCTCCCGTGCGACCCGGTTCACCTGTAGCTCGGCGTACGCCGGGGAGATGTGCGGGTCGAGGCCACTGCCGCTGGCGGTGACGGCGTCGGCGGGTACCGCGGGGTCGGCCGGTGCGTCACCCCGGATCGGCGTGACCAGGGCTCCGGCGGCGACGTAGTCCTCACCGGGCCGCGCCAGCTCCACCGGTACCCCCTCGTAGCTGGTGACGAACGGCGTGGCCGGTGCGACCTGGTTGACGCTCACCACCCGGGTCACCGCCCCGGTCAGGCCGTCGGCACGGAACACCGCGAGCACCGCGCCGACCCCGTCCGGGGTGCAGTACGGTCGGCGGCCGTCCACGCCGTCGAGTTCGCCGACGGCCCTGCTACGCGCGCATACCTGGGTGAGCAGGCTCGGCGTCGACTCGTCCGGGTCCGCGGCGAGGGTGTCGACCACGTTTTCCGGGCCGAGGTTGCTGGCGGCGGTGGCGGTCGGGTCGTAGCCGTCCCCGGCGGCGGAGGGGCGGGACTGGAAGTAACGCGGGACCGGGTTGCCGTCCGCGTCGGTGAAGGACTGGCCGATCAGCGAACTGCCGACGGTCCGCCCGTCGACGGCCCGCAGTGATCCGTCCGCCTCGTCCGCGAGGCCGGGGATCCGGCCCGCGGCTACCAGCGCGAGTGGGTAGGCGAGGCCGAGCAGCACGGTGAAGACGAGCAGCGCACGTAGCGCCGCGAGGTGCTGGGCGAGCCAGTTGGGTAGGCGCATCACGAGATCCCTGGGATGAGCTGGAGAAGCAGGTCGATGAGTTTGATGCCGACGAACGGCACCACGATGCCGCCGAGGCCGTAGACCAGCAGATTGCGGCTGAGCAGCTTCGACGCGGCGGCGGGCCGGTACCGCACCCCCCGCAACGCGAGTGGGATCAGCGCGACGATGATGATCGCGTTGAAGATGACCGCCGCGAGGATCGCCGACCCCGGGCTGGCGAGTCGCATGATGTTGAGGGCGTCCAGACCGGGGTAGATGCCGGCGAACATGGCCGGGATGATCGCGAAGTACTTGGCGATGTCGTTCGAGATCGAGAAGGTGGTCAGCGCACCCCGGGTGATCAGCAGCTGTTTGCCGATCTCGACGATCTCGATCAGCTTCGTCGGGTCGGAGTCGAGGTCGACCATGTTGCCGGCCTCCTTGGCGGCCGACGTGCCGGTGTTCATGGCGACACCGACGTCGGCCTGGGCGAGCGCCGGGGCGTCGTTGGTGCCGTCGCCGGTCATCGCGACCAGTCGGCCGCCCTCCTGCTCCTTGCGGATCAGGGCGAGCTTGTCCTCCGGGGTGGCCTCGGCGAGGAAGTCGTCGACCCCTGCCTCGTCGGCGATGGCCTTCGCGGTGCGCGGGTTGTCACCGGTGATCATCACGGTCCGGATGCCCATCGCGCGCATCTCGTCGAACCGCTCCCGCATGCCGGCCTTCACCACGTCCTTGAGGTGGATGACACCCAGCGCGCGGGCCGGCTCGCCGGCGGCGTGCTCGGCGACGACGAGCGGGGTGCCGCCGAGGCCGCTGATCTCGTCCACGAGCTGCCCGACCTGCTCGGTCGGGTGACCGCCGTTCTCCCGTACCCACTTCATCACCGCGGTGGCCGCACCCTTGCGGATCCGGCGCGTCGGCCCGGCGGCGCCGGCCTCGACGGTGCCGTCCGGGGTCAGGTCGACGCCGCTCATCCGGGTCTGCGCGGTGAACGGCACGAAGGTCGCGTGCGAGATCAGGCCGGGCTCGCGCTCGCGCAACCCGAACTCGTTCTTGGCGAGCACCACGATCGACCGACCCTCGGGGGTCTCGTCGGCGAGGCTGGACAACTGCGCCGCGTCGGCCACCGTGGCCACGCCGACCCCGTCGACCGCAACGAACTCGGCGGCCTGCCGGTTGCCCAGGGTGATGGTGCCGGTCTTGTCCAGCAGCAGCGTGTTCACATCGCCGGCGGCTTCTACGGCCCGGCCGCTCGTCGCCAGGACGTTGCGCTGCACCAGACGGTCCATGCCGGCGATGCCGATCGCGGACAGCAGCGCCCCGATGGTGGTCGGGATGAGGCAGACCAGCAGTGACACCAGCACGATCCCGCTGACGCCGGCGTCGGTGATCGCCTGCGTGTCCGGAGCCGCCCCCTGGTAGTTCTTTGAGAAGATCGCGAGGGGTTGAAGGGTGACCACCGCGAGCAGGAAGATGATCGTCAGTGCGGCGAGCAGGATGTTCAGCGCGATCTCGTTCGGGGTCTTCTGCCGGTTGGCCCCTTCGACCAGGTTGATCATCCGGTCGATGAAGCTCTCGCCCGGCTTCTGCGTGATCATCACGACGATCCGGTCGGAGAGCACCTTCGTGCCGCCGGTGACCGCGCTCCGGTCACCGCCGGACTCCCGGATCACCGGCGCCGACTCGCCGGTGATCGCCGACTCGTCGACGCTGGCGATGCCCTCCACCACGTCCCCGTCGCCGGGGATGATCTCGCCGGCCTCGACGACGACCACATCGCCCTGCGTCAACTGTGGAGCGGGCACCGACTCGGTGCGGTAGGTGCCGGGGGTGGCGCCCGCGGTCCAGCCCAGAGCCCGGGTGGCGACGGTGTCCGTCTTCGCCCGGCGCAGGGCGGCGGCCTGTGCCTTGCCCCGGCCCTCGGCCACGGCCTCGGCCAGGTTCGCGAAGACGACCGTGAGCCACAGCCAGACGGTGATCGCGACCGCGAACACCGACGGGTCCGCCACCGCGAGGACGGTGGTGAAGAGCGCTCCGATCTCGACGATCAGCATGACCGGGTTTCGCCAGAGGGTACGCGGGTCGAGCTTGCGCAGCGCGTCCGGCAACGACGTGAGCAGCTGCTTCGGATCGAGCAGACCGCCGCCGACCCGGTTGCCCTGGACGGCCGGTGTGCCGGCGGTCGCCGCGTCGGCGGTGCCGTGTGGTGCCGGCGTGGAGGTGGTCATTTCCTTCTCTCTCATGGTGGTCACAGCCCCTCAGCCAGGGGGCCGAGCGCGAGGGCGGGCAGGAAGGTCAGCGCGACGAGGATCACCGTCACGCCGACGACCATCCCGACGAACAGCGGCCGGTGGGTGGGCAGGGTGCCCTCGGAGGCGGGGGTGGGTTGCTGGCGGGCGAGGGAGCCGGCCAGGGCGAGCACGAGGATGATCGGCAGGAACCGGCCGAGCAGCATGCACAGCCCCAGTGCGGTGTTCCACCACGGTGTGCTCACGGTGATGCCGGCGAACGCGGAGCCGTTGTTGTTGCTCGCCGAGGTGAACGCGTAGAGCACCTCGGACAGCCCGTGCGGCCCGACGTTGAGCGCCGTCGAGTTGTTGCCGGTGGCGAACGCCGCCGCCGCGCCGATCAGCACCAGAGCGGGGGTGATCAGAAAGTACAGTGACGCGAGCTTGATCTCCCGCGCACCGATCTTCTTCCCGACGTACTCCGGCGTCCGGCCGACCATCAGGCCGGCGACGAACACGGTGATCACCGCCAGGATCAGCAGGCCGTACAGGCCGGCGCCGACACCGCCGGGGGCGACCTCGCCGAGCATCATGTTGACCAGCGGCATCATGCCGCCCAGGGCGGTGTACGAGTCGTGGAACGAGTTCACCGCACCGGTGGAGGTGAGCGTGGTCGAGGCGGCGAAGGTTGCCGAGTTCGACACGTCGAACCGGACCTCCTTACCTTCCAGGGCCGCCCCGACCGCCTGCGGCACCGTGCCGTCGCCGGCCAGCTCGAAGACGTTGGTCAGGGTGATGCTCGCGATCGCCAGGACGGCCATCACCGCGACGATCGCGTAGCCCTGCCGGACCTGACCCACCATCCGGCCGAAGACCCGGGGCAGGCTGAACGGGATCAGCAGGAGCAGGAAGATCTCCAGCCAGTTCGTCCAGGTGGTCGGGTTCTCGAACGGGTGGGCACTGTTGACGTTGTAGAAACCGCCACCGTTGGTGCCCAGCTCCTTGATGACCTCCTGGCTGGCCACCGGGCCGCCGGTGATGGTCTGGCTGCCCCCGGTCAGGGTGGTGATGTCGGTGCCGGCGGACAGGTTCTGCACCGCACCGCCGACCATCAGGGCGAGGGCGCCGAGGACCGAGATCGGCAGCAGGATGCGCAACGTGATCCGGGTCAGGTCGACCCAGAAGTTGCCCAGTTCGCCGGTCCGGCTGCGGGCGAAGCCCCGGACCAGCGCGACGGCGACCGCGATGCCGACGGCCGCGGAGACGAAGTTCTGCACCGCCAGACCGGCCATCTGCACCAGATGACCCATGGTCGACTCACCCGAGTACCACTGCCAGTTCGTGTTCGTCACGAACGACACGGCGGTGTTCCACGCGCCGTGCGTCATCACCGGGTCGAAGCCCAGCGACAGCCACAGGTGGTTCTGCAACCGCATGAACCCGTACAGGAACAGAATCGACACGGCCGAGAAGGCCAGCACGCTGCGGGCGTACACGCCCCAGGTCTGCTCGGCGGCCGGGTCGACCCCGACCAGGCGGTAGACGCCCCGCTCCACGCGGGACTGCCTGGCCCCGGAGACCACCCGGTACAGGTGGTCGCCGAAGGGCTTGTGCACGGCGACCAGCGCCACCACGAGGGAGAGGATGAACAGCACACCGGCTGTCGTCATGGTCATCAGAACCGCTCCGGAAACAGCAGGGCGACCACCAGGAACACGGCCAGGCCGATCGCCAGCACCAGACCGATGGCGTTGACGGCGCTCACAGCTTCTCCACGCCCCTCACCACCAGGGCGAGCGCCGCGAACAGCGCCACCGTCAACAGCACGAACAGCACGTCAGACACGTCTGACTCCTCATTCCGGAACAGGTTCCGCGCGACCCCCATCCGGCCGCGCCGCGCAATCACAACGCCACTCGCCCCCGGACGACAGGGGCTATAACGCGACCATCACGGGGAACCGGCGTTTCTTAACGCGCTTTTCACGTCGCCACCCGTTCGGTGGTCGCGGACACCACTGGCCGGCCTGGAGACCACGCCGACCGGCGGCTGTCGCGGATGTCCGCGGCTCGGAGCGGTCGACGGTCGGCCGGATCGAACGCGGTGACGGCGCTCGCCGCGTTTGCCCGGTCGGGCCGTGGTCAGGAGCGACAGATCACGCAACACCGCCGCAACACCCTTGACACCTGACGGTGACCCCGGCCACACTACCGAGGCTAATTCGATTTAGCAGACCATCGGGCCGACATGGGACGTGCACGGGTCGGCCCTGGGGCTGACCGCGCTCCCGCAGGACGTCGGGTTGGAGGTGAGGCGGAACGTCCCTCGATGGTCGATGTCCGGAAGAAGCCGTAGATCACGATGAGGCCGCGCCAGACCATAGAGGAGTAGTCCCAGATGAGGAGACCGACCGGACGCCGGCTCAGCCGTGCGATCTCGTTACTCACGATCATGACGCTCGGTGTCGGTGCCAGCGCCGCCATCTCCGCACCAGCCGTCGCCGGAGGAGGAAAGCGCCCGGTGGTGGAGGGGGCGACCGTCAAGCCGGACCGCGGTTCACCGACCGGATACACCGTCACGTTCGTCTACCACAATCCCGACGCGACGCAGGTCCGCCTCGCCGGGGATCTGACTCTGCTCGACGTCGGCACCGGCAACACCCGCTACCAGCCGGAGGAGTGGCAGCCGGGGCGGTACCACTCCGGCGGCACCGAGTTCCTCAGGGACATGACCCGGGACTCGAAGGGTTACTGGTCGGTCTCGCTGCCGCTGCACGCCGGCGGGATCAGCTACTGGTACCGGGTCTGGGACCCGACCCAGGGCTGGGAGAACAAGCGCATCTGGGATCCCGCCTCGACGAACCCCCGCCCGCCGGGCGAGTCCTCGTTCCGGGTCAGGAACAACGACGTCCTCGACGCCGTGTACGTGCCGTACGCCAGGAAGCAGAACGACCCGGTGTTGAAGGAGCGTGCCGAGTACGAACTTCCGATCGCGGACCGCAGGAAGCGGGGCACCGTCTCGTACATCCCCTACACCACGATCCTGGGCGACAGCGGCCACTACCTCGGTGTCTATCTGCCAGCCAACTACAACCCCAAGCGGGCGGAGCCGTACAAGGTGGCGTACCTCGCCCACGGCATCTTCGGTGACGAGACCGACTTCATGGTCCCGGCGAACGTGCCCAACATCCTGGACAACATGACGGCCAGGGGCGAGATCGAGCCCACGGTGGTGGTCACCATGGGCAACCACTTCACCGGCACCAGCCTCGGCTTCGGCTCCTACAACCAGACCAACGCCGCCAACAACCTGGTCCAGACGATCCTTCCGCTCATCGAGGAGAAGTACAACGTCTCCACCGAGCGGGCGGGCCGCGCCTACGCCGGGTTCTCCTACGGCGGCATGACGGGCGCCCACGTCATCAGGGGCTACCCCACCACGTTCGCCTACTACGGGCACTTCTCCGGCAACCCGTCCCTGTCCGCTCAGGACTACGACAACGTCGCGGCCGCAGTCGGGGACGACGACCTCTTCGTGTTCCTCGGAAACGGCGTCTTCGAGGGCAGCCTCAACGCGCAGAACGCCATCGCGGACAACTTCAGGGCCCGGGGGTACGCCGCCGAGACCGCCCAGGTACCCGGCGCGCACGACGGCATGACGGCGAGCCAACTGTTCACCATCTTCGCCCGCGACCACCTGTGGTCGGAAGTCGACACCGTGGGCACGGCACGGACCGTGATCAAGGCAACGGCCACGCCGGCGTCGATCGTCCGTGGCGGCATCTTCACGCTGCACGTCGACGTGCGGGCCCAGGCCCGCCACAAGAAGACACCGAAGGTGACGGGTGAGATCACCGTCACCTTCGGTGGTGCCACCCAGGTGGTGCCGCTGGCCGACGGCAAGGCCGTGGTGAAGCTGCCAACCGCCGAACTGGAGGCCGGGGTGTACCCGGTCCACGTCGCCTACTCCGGTGACCGGAACTACGCGCCCGCTGCCGGTGTCCACCAGCGGCTTCGGGTCCGGTAACAGGCACATGGTGGGCCGGCGACGTGCCGTCGTCGGCCCACCGGCGATCCGGTCCCGTGCCGGCTACCTCGACGACCTGCTGGCGCCGCGCCGATCCGTGCCGAGCGAAACGGTCACGCTCAGGGGCGCAGCCACGGGCCGGTGTACGCCACCCCGAAGTCGTTGCACGGGTGGCCGGCCGGCCCGGGCGTGCCGTTGGCGAGGGACGGGTCGGAGACGCGGAGCATCACACAGTCACCGTCGGCGGCGTCGAGCGGCACCGTGAAGTCGGTGACCCGACCGTTGACCGTGTCGATGACGTCGACGACGGTCGGCGCGGACGTACCGGGGCGCAGGACCTGGATCCGCAGCGGCTTGCCGTCCCAGGCCGGGCCGCGGTCGAGGTCGAGCAGGAACCGGACGTCGCCGGACGTCACGTTCAGCACGCGAACACCTGCCGTACGGCGCTTCCCGGGCCTGACCGACGCCGGAGTTCGCTAACGGTCGAGCTTCGGCAGTAGCCTGGGCAACCGGCCGAGCTTGATGTCGATGTCGCGCAGTGCGCTTTCGCTGCCCAGATGTTCCCGATCCGCACCGAGTGGCGCGTGCTCCCCGCAGAACCACACCGCGCCTGGTGGGTGTCCCACCCAGCCGGGTGGCGGGTTGACGGCGTCGGCGAAGTACACCAGAACGAAGTCACTGCGCATGTCGCCGAGCGGTGGCCGAGCGGGTTCGAGATGGCAGACGTGACAGCGCGGGGGCAGCATGCGAGCAGTCTGGCAGCCCGTGGCCAGGGAGCCCGGCACCGGCCGGTGCCGGGCTCCCTGATCGGGCGGTGGATACCGATCAGGACGCGGTGCAGGTCAGGGTCGGTACCGAGTTGCTGCCGTTCCAGCTGCCGAGGAATCCGAAGGTGGCGCTGGCCCCGGCGCCGAGCGAACCGTTGAAGGAGACGTTGGTCGCCGTCACCGCCGAGCCGCTGGCGTTGACTGTCGCGTTCCACACCTGGCTGATCGTCTGGCCGTTGGCAAAGGTCCAGGTCACCCGCCAACCGTTGATCGCGGTCGAGCCGGCGGTGACCCGCACCTCGCCCTGGAAGCCGCCCTGCCACTGGCCGGCGACGCTGTAGGTCGCCGTACAGCCGCCAGCGCTCGGCGGCGGGGTCGTCGGGTTCGGCGGCGGAGTGGTCGGGTTCGGCGGCGGGGTGGTGGGCGGCGGAGTCGTCGGCGGCGGCCAACCCGGACCGCCGGGCGGCCAGCCGACCAGGCCGCCGCGGTACTGGCCGGCGGTGACGGTCATCAGCCTGGTGGCTCCCGCGATGCTGCCGCCGCTGGTGGCCATGCCGCCGATCGTCGTGCCGGAGAGGCTACCGCCCCGGTAGACCTCGTAGGTCTGCCCGTGCTGGATCCGGTTTGAGGAGAAGACCACCTCGCGGAAGTTCTTGGGGGCCCGGTAGGAGGCGAGTACCTGGCCGCCGGAGACGAGGTGGAGCAGGGTGCCGGCCGGCTGGCTGCTGGACAGTTGGGGAGCCACCCAGCCCTGGCCGGAGGTCGGCGGCAGGCTCAACACCGCCATCGAGGTCGAGCCCGCCCCGAGCATCGTGCCGCCGGTGAAGTGCACCGGGCCGTTCGAGTCGATCGCGCCCTCACCGGGGCTGCCGGTGCTCGGTCCGCTTACCACGACGGTGCCGGCCGCGAAGGTCACCGAGCCGTTGGAGTCGATGCCGTCGATGCTGGAGTTGACCAGGGTGGTCCCGCCGGTGAACCGGACGAACGCGTTCGGCGCCACGTCGAAGTCGCCGTACCCGTCCTCGACCGCGTTTATCGCGTCGTCGCGGGCGGTGACGTTGACGTTGCCGCCGCTGATGGTGACCTGCCGGCTCTCGATCGCCTCGTAGGAGTTGGTGACGGTGACCGTGCCACCGGAGATGGCGACGGTGTTCTCGCCCTTGATGGCGTCGTCACCGGCGTTCACCCGCACGGTGCCGTTGGTGATGGCGAGTCGACCGCGGTCCGCCTCGGTGTCGTCGGACTTGATGCCGTCGCCGCCCGCGGTGACGTCGAGGCTGCCTCCGGTGATGTCGAGGAAGTCCTTGCCCCGGATGCCGTCGTCGACCGCGTTCACCGTGATCGTGCCGGACTCGATGACCAGGCCGTCCTTGCTGGTGATGCCGTCGTACGCGTTGCCCCGCACGGTCAGCGCGCCGGTCCCGTTGATCCGCAGGTCGGCGGTGCTGAACAGGGCGGCGTTCGGCTCGTCCGTGCTCGGGTCCGGGTAGACGTAACGGGTCGCGTCGGAGAGTTGGCTGGTGGTGCCGGCGGCGAGTGTGATCACGACCTCGTCGGCGTCGGCGACCTGCAGCGGCGCGTTGCTTGAGTTGCTGATCGTGGCACCGTTGAGAATCAGATTCACGGCACCCGAGGCCGCGGTGTCGACGCTCAGATAGCCGTCGTTGAGGGTGCCGCTGATCTCGTAGGTGCCCGGCGCGGTGATCGTCACGGCCCGCCCGGCGATGGTGACGTCAGTGCTGGGACTGCTGGCGCTGGCGCCGGTTAGGGTGATGGGTACGGTCGCCTGCGCGGTGGCCGGTGCCCCCAGCGGGCCGGCGATCAATGCGATCGCCAGCCCGACGGGCACAGCGGCTCTCAGCGGGATGCGTTTCATGGCTCTGTCCTGACTCAGATGGATGGGACGGGATCCACGCTTCGCCAAGTATAGATGAACATCGATGAATTATCGGTGAATCGCCCACAATGTGGCCGGCGCACCCGATGTCGGCCGCAACCGCCGACGGGCCGATGGCCAGGAGAACGGCCATCGGCTCGGCGACGTCGTGCAGGCCAGGTGCCGGGTCGGCCGGCACAGGTGCCGGCCGTCGACGCTCCCGGTCAGCGGCTCTTCTTCGCCGCTCGTTTGCGCGGCGGCGTCAACAGGTCGGCGATCGCGGCGATCGCCGACGGCACCAGACGGTAGTACGCCCAGACACCGCGCTTGTCCCGCTCGAGCAGACCGGCCTCGGTGAGGATCCGCAGGTGATGACTCACCGTCGGCTGGGAAAGTCCGAGCGGCGCGGTGAGGTCGCTGACGGATGCCTCCCCCGTCGGAGACGACTGGATCAGACTGAGCAGTCGCAACCGGGCCGGATCGGCGAATGCCTTCAGCACTCCCGCGAGCCGCTCGGCATCGGCAGGCTTGATCGGCTCGCCGGTGAGCGGCGAGATGGCGGGCGTCGTAGTCTTCGCAGTTCCCACGTCTTGCATCGTTGCAGCAACACCACGGCTAGGTGGTGAAACGAGGGCTGTATCACCGTCAGTTGTCGGGTAGCAGGCTCACCACCACCTTGGCGCGGGCATGCTCGGTCTCGACGTACCGGATCGCGTCGGGCACCTCGTCCAGCCGGTAGGTCCGGTCGATCACCGGGGTGAGCCTGCCCGACTCGGCCAGTTCCCGCAGCGTCGCGAGGTGCCCCCGGCCCGCCGCCGCGGACGGCGCGACGATGCGGCGCCGGACGAGACGGCCCACCAGCGGCCCCCGGATCAGCAGGCTCATCGGCCCGAAGACACTGCCGCCGGTGAACACGCCGCCGCCGGAGAGCAGCAGCGTCCCGTCCGGGGTGAGCACCCGCCGACAGTCGGTCAGCGACCGGTTGCCGACCAGGTCGAGCAGCACCTCGTAGCGGCGGCCGGCACGGACCGCGTCGGTACGGGCGAAATCCTCCCTGGTGTAGTCGACGACATGATCCGCGCCGAGCGACCGGACCAGGTCGACGTTTCGGGTCCGGCACACCGCGGTCACCTGTGCGCCGTACGCCTTGGCCAACTGCACCGCGAAGGTGCCCACCCCGCCGGACGCCCCGTTGATCAGCACGTGCTGCCCCGCCTGGAGTCGGGCGCCGTCGTGCAGGCAGACCAGAGCGGTGGTGGCCGCCAGCGGGATCGCCGCCGCCTGCTCGAAGCTCAGGTTCGCCGGTTTCGCCTCGACCAACTTCTCGGCCACGCACACGTACTCGGCGAACGCACCGCCGGCGGGGCCGGCCTCGCCGTACACCTCGTCGCCGGGCCGGAAGCGGGTCACCGCCCGACCGACCGCCTCGACCCGGCCGGCGAAGTCCTGACCCCGGACCGGCGCGGTGGGCCGGCGGAGCCCGAACGACAGTCGGGCCAGATACGGATCGCCCCGCATCGCGTGCCAGTCGTACGCGTTGACCGAGCTGGCCCGTACCCGAACCAGCACCTCGTCGTCGCCGGGCGTCGGGACGTCCACCTCACGCATCCGCAGGACGTCGGGGGAGCCGTACCGGTCCTGCACGATCGCCTTCATCGGGAAACTCCTCGTCAAGAGATGTCGATTGCCGTACGACCGAGCCTGCCGGCGATGACCGGTCGACGCGTCGGTGCGACGGCGGCACCGCTGCTACTCCCCGCGCGGCAGCGGCAGCAGCGGCCTACTCCGCCGGGGGTACGCCGGGTTGCTCCCGTCCGGGCTGCCGCAGGCGACTCCGATCGGCCTACAGTGCGGGCATGAGCCGGTCGAGCCCCGGTGCCGACGTGGCATCCCCCGACGGACGGCCGAAGTCGCGGCCGGGGCCGGGGCTGGCGGTGCTGACCGCGATCGCGCAGCCGGTCGGCACCGCGATCGTCGCCGGTTGGCAGCACGCCAGTGTCGGGGTCGTCGGGTACGTGCTGCTGGTGTTCGGTGGGCTGGCGCTTGCCGACCGGCACCGGTTCCCGAGGCGGAACTTCCTGATCGTGGTCGCCGCGACCCTGGCGTACCACCTGCTCGGCCGGCCGGTCGGGGTGACGTTGCTGGCGCCGATGATCGGTGCGGCGGCGGTCATGGCCGTCGGGCACCGGTGGCTGGTGGCGACGACCACCGCCGGGTCGTACGCCGTCTGGGTGCTGGTCAGCGGTGCCACCCTGGGTCAGGCACTGGCGGCGTTGGCGCTGATCGCCGGTGCCGGCCTGGTCACCGAGATCGGCATCCTGGTCGCCGCCGAGGTGCGCAACGGCATAGCGGAGCAGCGCCGGCTGTCCGAGGAGCGACAACGCCGCCGGGCCAGCGAGCAGCGGTTGCTGATCGCCGCCGAGCTGCACGACGTGCTGGGCCACCACCTGTCGCTGATCAACATGCGGGCGGGTGTCGGTCTGCACCTGATGGACCGCGACCCGGAGCAGGCGCGGGCGGCGCTCGACGCGATCGCGCAGTCCAGTGCGGAGGCGCTGCGCGAGGTCCAGGCGGTGCTGAACACGCTCTACCCGGCCGGCGGGGCCGCTCCGCGTACGCCCGCGCCGGGACTGGACCGGCTCGCCGAGCTGACCGGGGACGCCGCACTGCCGACCCGGACCGTGATCGACGGGCCGAGCCGACAATTGCCCGCCGCGGTGGATCGGGCCGCGTACCGGATCGTGCAGGAGGCGCTCACCAACATCCGCCGGCACGCCGGGCCGGGCGCCGCCGCCACCGTCACCATCGGGTACCGACCGGAGGCGTTGGTCGTCGAGGTCGACGACGACGGTGGCGACGCGCCGCCACCGGAGCCCGGTCCTGCTCCACCGGCGGGGAACGGCATCACGGGGATGCGGGAGCGGGCCGCCGCACTGGGCGGCGAACTGACCGCCGGCCCCGCGCCGGACGGCAGCGGCGGCTGGCGGGTCCGCGCCACCCTGCCGCTGGGCAGCGACGAGACACGGGAGGCGACCGCGTGATCCGGGTACTGCTCGTCGATGACCAGGC
The DNA here is from genome assembly GCF_036689795.1 of Micromonospora palythoicola. Classification (NCBI taxonomy): domain Bacteria; kingdom Bacillati; phylum Actinomycetota; class Actinomycetes; order Micromonosporales; family Micromonosporaceae; genus Micromonospora; species Micromonospora palythoicola. Next base: position 24,541 of record NZ_JBAGKI010000066.1, read on the forward strand.
GCTGGTCCGGGCCGGCTTCCGCGCGCTGCTGGACAGCGAGCCGGACATCACCGTCGTCGGCGAGGCGGGTGACGGTGCGCAGGCGGTCCGGCTGGCCCGGCAGACCGTTCCCGACGTGGTCCTGATGGACATCCGGATGCCCGGTGTGGACGGGCTGGCCGCCACCCGGCAGATCACCGCCGACCCCGAGCTGTCCGGCGTGCGGATCGTCGTGCTCACCACGTTCGAGTTGGACGAGTACGTCGGTGAGGCGTTGCGCGCGGGTGCCGCCGGCTTCCTGGTGAAGAACACCCAACCGGCCGAGCTGATCCAGGGGGTGCGGGTGGTGGCGGCCGGCGACGGGCTGCTGTCGCCGAGCGTGACCCGGCGGGTGATCGAACGGTTCGCCGCCGGCACCGCCACACCGGCCGCGCCCCGGCGGTTGGCCGAGCTGACCGAGCGGGAACGGGAGGTGGTGGCCCTGGTCGGCACCGGGCTGTCCAACGACGAGATCGCCACGCGGCTGGTGGTCAGTCCGGCCACCGCCAAGACGCACGTGTCCCGGGCGATGGTCAAGCTCGGTGCCCGGGACCGCGCCCAGCTGGTGGTGTTCGCGTACGAGGCCGGTCTGGTCCGTCCCGGCTGGCTGCCCTGACCAGCGCGGCGCATGGTGCGCCGCGCGCACACCGAGGGCTGCCCCGGGACGGGCCGGCATCGTACCCGGCCCGTCCCGGGGTCTGACTCGTCGAGCGTGGCTCAGGTGCCCGTGCAGCTGACGGTGGCTCCGCTGCCGTTGCCGGTGCCCTGGAACCCGAAGCTGGTGGTCTGGCCGGGGACCAGCCGTCCGTTGTAACTCTGGTTCGTGACGGTGACGGTGCCGCTGGTACCGGTGTGCACACCGTTCCACATCGAGCTGACCGACGCACCGTTCGGCAGGTTGAGGGTGACCCGCCAGCCGGTGAGCGCCGTGCTGCCGGCCGTGACGCTGACGTTGGCGACGAAACCACTGTTCCACTGGTCCTGCACCGAGTAGACGGCGGTGCAGGCGGGGGTCCCGCTCGGCGGGGTGGTCGGCGGAGTGCTGGGCGGGGTGGTCGGCGGAGTCGTGGGCGGCGGGGTGGTGGGCGGCGGGTCGCCGTCGAGGGTCAGGTTCTTCTGCTGGACACTCCACTGGCTGCGGCACAGGCCACAGTTGGCGCCGACGAAGTTGGTGCCGGCGGTGGTGTCGCCCTTCAGTCGCCATTTGAGGTAGAGCACCGCCACCCGGCCGAACTCGCCTCCGTTCGGCTGGTCGTAGGTCCCGCCGTGCCCGACGTTCAGGTTGCCCATGAAGGCGGGCAGTCCGGACGGCAGCTTGCCCCAGTCGTCGATGGCGTTCGGGTACGCGATGTCACTCGGCCCGCCGATGAAGTACGCGATCGGCTTGGTCAGTCTCCGGAGCTGGTAGTCGTCGGCATCGTTCAACAGGCCGCTGCTGAAGATCCCGGTGGTGGTGACACGGGGGTCGTTCGAGACGGCGTAGGCCTCCAGGCCCCCGCAGGAGAAGCCGGCGACCGCGATCTTGGAGGTGTCGAGCTTGCCGTAGTACTTGCTGCCCTGCCGGGAGTTCTCCGCGACGGCCCAGTCGATGGACTGGGTGAGCATCTGGGCGTTGGTGGAGCCGGATCCGTTCGGGGCGCCGTTGGCGATGGCGAGGAACCCGTGGGAGGCGATCTCCCGGAGGAAGTTGCCCTGCGACAGACCGTTGGCCGAGCAGCCGCCGTTGCCCCAGACCAGGATGGGAAGACGCTCGGCCGGCAGCGTCTGGGGCCGGAAGATGGTGTGATTCGCCAGGCTCGCCGAGGTCTCGTAGTCGGCGGGGTATGGACCGGAACCACCGACCGCCGCGCCGGCCGGTGACGCGCCGAGCGTCACGATCACGGCAGTGGCCGGGACGATCGCGGCCACCAGGGCCGCGTAGATCTTCGATCTCCTGCTCATGCACCCTCCAGCGGATTCGGGACGGCGCTCCCTGCGGTGCGGTGGCGGTGGTTCAATCGCACCCCGACCACGGCGGCCATCGCTGACCACGGGTCAGGTCGATGCGGCGGACCGCCCGGCCGCGGTCCCCACAGGCGATCCGATGGGAGCTGTGTGCAGTTACTATCACTCCCGCAACGAAAAGTGTCAATGCATCGCTCGGCTACCGAGGGCTCGGATCGCCGTCGGCCCGCGAGGTGGCCGCGGTGCTCCCGCCGATCGGCTCCGGCCGGGCGGGGTCGCGTGAGGCCTGGAAGTGGGTGATCCACGAAGCGGCGTCCGGCCAGTACGGTGTCGCCACCTGGACCAGACGCGCCTGGGCGAGCGCACCGAGCGCGGAGTGGATGTCGAGAAAGGTTTCCCTGGCCCGTTGGCGAGGCCAGGGCCGGGGCAGCAGATGATGGGGCAGATCCGGATCCATGGTCGGAAACCTGCGCCAGGAATCCATGGCAGAGGTCCGGGCGACCAGCGCGCTGGCCGCGTCCACCTCACCGTTGCGGGCGGCCGCCCGCAGATCGGCGTACTGCTCGATGAAGGCCGTGTAGGCGGCGGCGAGGGCGGTCAGATCATACGCCGAGGCCGGACCGTGTGGCCCTGCCTCGTCGTCGAAGCGCACCTGCATGATCGACCACCGGGCACCCTCGACGGGGTGCAGCAGCTCATCAAGCGCCTCCCGCACCGGCGCGGTTTCGCGTCCTGGCCGGATCCACACGCTGTCGTACAGACCCACGAACCGTAGCGCGCTCAACGACCTGCGCACCCCGTGGCGAACCGACTGGCCGGAGCTGGGGATCGAGAAGGAGACCATCACCCATTCGCCGGTCCACCGTGGCGGTTGGGCGCCGAAGTTCAGGAAGTGCCGCATCCGGGAGCGGTGCTTGGCGATCGCCTGCGAGGTGAGGTGATAGACCGGCGGTCGTCTGGTGCCGCGCGTCGCGATGAGACCACGCTTCACCAGTCGGGACAACGCCGCACGGGCACTGGACTCGCTCACCCCGAACTCGTGCAGTATCGCGATGACCGCCGTGGACGGCAGATCGGCCTGCGAGGAGTCGAGATATTCGCCGAGCACGGTCGTCAGCAGGTGTTGCGGACTGGAACCGATCTGGGCCCGGGGAATGCGGACCTCGTCGGCGGGCTCCTGGGCGTTCACCTCAACAGCCTGCACCACCACCTGGCGTGTCAGCTCGCCGACCGACCGGTGGGCCTCGGGTGGGACGGGCCGGACAGCTACGCGCCCTGGCCCTGGTTCTGCATCAGGCCACCGTCCATGAAGTACGTCGACCCGGTGACATAGTCGGCGTCGTCGCTGGCCAGGAAGACGGCGAGCTTGGCGATCTCCTCCGGCTGCGCGGCCCGCTTCCACGGGATCGACTGCACCTGCTCCTCCAGGAACTTCGGGTCGTCGATCGCCTGCTGGTTGAACGGGGTGAGCACCATACCGGGGCCGATGTTGTTCACGTTCATGTGCATCGGAGCGACCTCCAGGGCGATGCTCTTGGCCAGCTCGAGCATGCCGCCCTTGCTGGCGTCGTAGTCGGAGCCGCCCGCCCGGGCCACCTCCTGGTGAACCGAGGTGATGTTGATTATCTTGCCGTGTCCGCCCTGGTCACGGCGGTGCTGGATGAACCGCCGACAGCAGAAGAACATCCCGTACAGGTTGGTCCGGATCGACCGGTCCCAGGTCTCGGTGTCCAGGTCGGCCACCGGGATGCCGGAGGCGTCCACGCCCGCGTCGTTCATCAGGATGTCGAGCCGGTCGAACTCCCCGAGGGCCTCGTCGAACATCGCCTCGACCTGGTGCTCGACGCTGATGTCGCCCTGCACGACAACGGCGCGCCGACCGGCCTTCTCGATCTCGGCCTTCGTGTGGTTCGCGCCCGCGTGGTCGTGCAGGTAGTGCACCACCACGTCGGCTCCCTCCCGGCCGAACTCGATCGCGGTGGCCTGCCCGATTCCCGAGTCGGAGCCGGTGATCAGAGCGGTCCTGCCCGCCAGCCGTCCAGTCATCAGGGCCTCCCTCGTCGACGCCGGGCGGCGGATTACCCGCCTGCCCCGCTCCTAACCGAACGGGATCGGACACCGGCCTCGGCCTGGTCGATGACCCAGGCGGCGTTGATGAGGCCGATGTGGGACAGCGCCTGGGGGAAGTTGCCGATCTGGCTGCCGTCGCCGCGGTCGATCTCCTCCGAGAGCAGGCCGAGATCGTTCGCCCGGGCGGTCACGCTGTCGAAGATCTGCCGGGCCGCGTCGATCCGCCCGGCCAGGGCCAGTGCCTCGGCCAACCAGTACGAGCAGGTGATGAAGGCGCCCTCGTCGCCCGCGCCCGTCCAACGCTGCACCAGACCGTCCCGGGTCAGGTCGCGTTCGATGGCTCGCACCGTGGCGAGGACCCGCTCGTCGTCGCCGGGCAGGAATCCGAGGATCGGCATGCCGAGCACGCTGGCATCGAGGTGGTCGGAGCCGAACGCGCCGGTGAACGCCTCGCTCGACGGGTTCCACCCCTCGTTCAGGATCGCCGCTCGTACCTCGTCTCTGGCCTTCGACCACCGTGGGACCGCCGCCTCGGCGTCGAGATCGCGCGCCAGCTTGACGGCCCGATCCAGAGCCACCCAGCACGCCAGCTTCGAGGTCAGGTAGTGCCGCTCGCCCTCGCGTCCTTCCCAGATGCCGGCGTCCGGCTGTCGCCACGTGTCGGCGGCCCGGTCGGCAAGCGATCGAAGCAGTTCCGCGGCCGCGGGCGACAGGTCCGCCATCTGGTCCCGCAGCACCCACGCGCACTCCAGCACCTCGCCGAGGACGTCGAGTTGCTTCTGCTGCCAGGCGTCGTTCCCGATCCGGACCGGTCGGCTGCCGCGGTGGCCCTCCAGGTGCTCCAGAGTGTGCTCGGTCAGGTCACGCTCACCGGCAGCGCCGAACATGATCGGCACGTGGTCCGCCCCCCGCACCGACCCCATCGACGCGGCGATCCAGTCGAAGAACCTGCGCGCCTCGTCCGGACAGGCGGCAACCCAGAGCGCCTTCAGGGTGAAGCTGCCGTCGCGGAGCCAGGCGAACCGGTAGTCCCAGTTCGCCGCGCCACCGACCGCTTCCGGCAGCGAGGTGGTAGCCGCGGCGATCACCGCACCGGTCGGCTGGTAGGTCAACGCCTGCAACACCAGGGCGCTGCGCCGGACCTGCTCCCGGTAAGGCCCCTGGTAGCCCTGGTGGATGCGATCCCACGACTGCCAGGCGGCGATGGTGTCGCGCAGCACGGCACGCCCGTCCAGCGGCACGATCTGCGGGTCCGCCGCCCGGCGATGATGCAGCGCGAGCACCGCGCTGTCCCCCTCGGCGAGCGTGAACCGTCCGGTCACCACCGGACCGTCAACTGTCAGACCACGGTCGCTGGTCAGCACCAGCCGGTCGGTACCGCCGGATATCTCGATTCCCAGGGGTGTCTCGGCGATCGAGGGACTTGTCCGTCCGTATTCCGGCCGGGCCACGACCTCGATCGCCACCTCCACCGTGCCGGCGACCGCGTCGACCTGCCGCAGCAGCACGTGCGGCGACCCGAAGCCGATCCCGTGCCCGCGCTCGCCGAAGCCGAGGCCGAGGGCATCCGTCAGACGCAGTACGCCGGTCGGGGTGTGGAACTCCGTACAGAGCACCATTGTCCCGTCGAGGTAGCGCCGGGTGGTCGTGTACGGCCCCCGCGGCCGGATCGACCAGTGGCCGCCGGTGGTGCCCAGGAGCCTTGCGAAGACGCTCGGCGCGTCGAATCTGGGTGGACACCACCAGTCCACGGACCCGTCCGAGGAGACCAGTGCGGCACCCTGACAGTCGCCGAGAAGCGCGTAGTCGCTGATCACCGCCACACCCCGGCGTACCCGTGCCGGCGCCTCCTACTCCCCGGCGCGGTCCAGCCTCCCGACGCCGGTCAGCGGCGGGCGAGTGCCGACTCCAGGCGCTGGATGAGCGTCTTGCGGCCCTTTCCCGCGCGTTCCTCCCGCAGTGCCGCCCGGAGCTGGCCGGTGTCGAGGTCGCGGACGTGTCGGGCCGCTTCGGCTACCGGCAGATCGGTGAGCGACACGGACGAGACGGCGTTCCGCCGGGCGCGTTTGGCCGGACCGGTGTTGGCGACGTACTGCTTCCCGGACTTCGACGCCTTCCGCTTCTTGGCGTCGGTCGCCTGCCGCTGTTCGGCGGAGAGCTGCTTCCACGCCTGATCGGGCAGGTAACGGTCGGTTTCGCCGTCGTGTCGCGCCCGGGTGCCGCCCTGCCTGGTCCGCCACTTCTGGTCGCCCCACTGCTGCAAGGACTTCTGCCGCTCGTCCTTCGGGCCCTGATAGCCGCCACCGCGCTTCTGGTACTCCTTGGTGAGCAGCTGCGACTTGCGCGCCGACCACTGTCCCGGACGGCCACCCCGGTCGGAGGCCTTGATCTCTTCCTTGAGCTGTTCGCGCAGCTCAGGTTTCGTGTACCGCGCCATGGGCGCTGGGTACCCACGGGCGCGCGCGGTACGCAGGCGGCACCCGGATCGCCGGCACCCGGCAGCCGGCCGCCACCGCGGCTCACGACCCGCGGACCGCCTCGATTATCGTCTCGGCGATCTCGCTCGGCTGGGCCACCGCCATCGCGTGCGAGCCCCCGACGATCTCCCGCTGGCCACGTGGTTCGGCCCGCTCGGCCATGAACCGGTGCGCGGCGACCGGAATGTTCCGGTCCGCGTCCCCGAAGATGAACCAGCTGGGCAGCGACCGCCAGGCGGGCGCTCCGGAGAGTTCGTCGCCCAGGGCACGTTCGGTGATCGGCCGCTGGGTCCGGGCCATCAGCGCGGCAAGGTCGGCCGGCACGTCGGCGGCGAACTGCGCGTGGTAGGCGTCCTGCCCGATCGTCACCTCGTTACCGCCGGTTGACAACGGATACTTCACCAGCGTGTCAGCGAGCGTGCTGCCGGGGAACTTTCCGGACAGCGACAACGCCGATTCACCGGTGTCCGGGACGATGGCGTTGACGTACACGAGCGCCCGCACCGATGGATCGTCGGCGGCGGCCTGCGTGATGACCATTCCCCCGTACGAGTGGCCGACGAGGACGACCGGGCCGCCGATCCCGCGCATCACGTCTCGCACGTACGCCGCGTCACCCGCGACGTCCCGCAACGGGTTGGCGGCGGCCACCACGTCGTACGCGGGGGCCAGCCGTTCGATCACACCGTTCCAGCTCGCCGACTCGGCGAACGCGCCGTGCACGAGAACGATGGTGGGCTGCGAGTCAGGCATGACGCTGCGCTCCCTCACTGCGTGCAGATGTCACCGCCGGCCTCGGCGGTGCGCCTGAATACCCGCCAGGCAAAGGTGAAACCGGCGGCAGTATCAGCAGGGCAACCGCGATCAACACAGCTTGACCACCGCCACCCCCCGCGAGGACTGGCGGAACGCCGTCCGCGCGTCTCTCGCCGAAGCCGAGGGCCGCCGGTTACCCCTGGCCCCGCCTCGCCCAACCCGGGTAGGCGGCGGAGCAGACGACATCGCCGCCACCATGCGGCCGTACCAGGGCGACCTGAACGGACGGGCATGCGGCACCGCCGGACGCCCCACGACCACCAGCACCGAGCATCATCCGAAAAACTTTCGGTCGCTGCCCGAAACTACCGGTTGAAAACAATCGATTTATCTGCCAGCCTGAGAGCCATCGATCGATGTGATCGTTAACATCACTTCCAGTCGCTGGAGGCGCCGCACCCGAGCACCAGGCCCCACCACCATTCCAGGTCACCCACGTCCACCACCACCTCACGCCGCAACCACCTCCCGGCGGGCGACCTGGCCACTCATCGCAACCCTTCACCTGCTGGTCAGTGGCCGGAGCCGACTCCCGACCGGGTGCGCCAGATGTGGATCCGCGCGCCGACCGGCGGGCTCGACATCGGAGGACTCCGCCGATCCCGAGCGGAATCCTCCACCGAACAGCGACCGCGTTTGTCCTATCCCATCACTGGAGGATCAGCATGATCTCCCGGACCCGTCCCTCCGGGCGTCGACTTCGAACGCTCTCCGTATCCGGAACTGCCGCGATAGTTGCGGCCCTCGTCGTGTCGTTGCTGCCCAGTCTCGCCCAAGCCGCCGAGACCACCCTCGCCGCGGCCGCCGGCCAGTCCGGCCGGTACTTCGGTGCCGCGGTAGCGGCGAACAAGCTCAACGACGGTGCGTACACGACGATCCTGAACCGCGAGTTCAATAGCGTCACGCCCGAGAACGAGATGAAGATCGACGCGACCGAGCCGCAGCAGAACAACTTCCAGTTCGGCAACGCGGACCGGATCGTCAACCACGCCCTGTCCCGGGGCTGGAAGGTGCGGGGCCACACCCTGGCCTGGCACTCGCAGCAGCCCGGCTGGATGCAGCAGATGGAAGGTACAGCGCTGCGCAACGCGATGCTGAACCACGTCACCCGGGTCGCGACCTACTACCGCGGCAAGATCGACTCGTGGGACGTGGTGAACGAGGCGTTCGAGGACGGCAACAGCGGCGCACGCCGCA
>NZ_JBAGKI010000067.1:0-32352 GCF_036689795.1 Micromonospora palythoicola
GCCCGCCGGCCGGGGCCCGCCCCGGGGCCCCCGGCCCGGGGGGGTTGGGGTTCGCGGCCCCCCCCCGCGCGCCGCGGGCCGGCGGCCGGCGCGGGCCCGGCCGCGTGCGCCGGGGCCGCGGCCGGGCCCCGGGCGCAGGGGCTCGGTACGCCCAGGGTCGGGACCGGCTCCGCTTTCCGGAGTCCGGTCCCGACCGGAGACGTCACTGACCAGCGCGATGGTCGCGGCTGTCAGGCCAGGCTGAACCGCCACTGCTGGTTGGTGCCGCTGTGGCAGGTCCACTGCAACAGGCGGGCGCCGTCGGTGGTGGCGCCGCCGTTGACGTCGATGCAGAGCCCGCTCAGCACACTCTTCACCGTGTAGACCCCGGTGGTGCCGGTGGAGGTGACGGTGAACTTCTGCTGGTTGCCGTTGTTGCAGGTGGCCTGCTGAAGGAAGGCACCGGGAGTGGTGGAGCCACCGGTGATCTCCGCGCACTTGTTGCTGTGGACGGCCCGGAGATAGACGGCGCCGCCGCCGGCGTCGACCGCCTGCCACTTCTGGTTGTTGCCCCCGGTGGACGACCACTGGTGGATCTGGGCGCCGTCGGCAGTGGAGACGCCGCTGACGTCCATCAGCTTGTTGCTGTGTTGTGCGGTGAGCGTCCACGTGCGGCCGGCAATCCCGCCACCGGTGTCACCGACGCCCACTCCCGGACCACCGAAGGTGTGCGAGTCGAGGTCGAACCAGTTGTTGGCGCTGCCCTTGAACACCAGGTACAGGGTGTGGGTGCCGGCCAGCGGGGTGACGTTCACCGGCGGTGTGGACTGGTAGTTGTCCCAGCCGCCGGTGCTCGGCACCGGAGTGGTGGCCAGCAGCGTGCCGGTCGGCGACCCGGCCCGCAGCTCGATCGATCCGCCGCCGGAGGGCGACGACAGCCGGTAGCTGACGGTGTTGATGCCGGACAGGCTCATCGGGGTGAACGCCACCCAGTCGTTGTTGGAGATGTCCCCGATGCGCTTGCCGCTCTCCGCGCCGGCCTGGTCGATGACCCGGGTGCCGGACTGGCTGCTGTAGTACTCGGCCTGCTTGTGCTTCGGCTGGAGGATCACCTGGGCGCGGCCGGTGAGTGGGGCCGCGCCACCCGCGCCCCCGTTGTCGGTGTACCGCGCGTTCAGCACGTAGAACAGGTTGGCGCCGTCCGGGTGCCCGCCGAGCAGGTCGGTGGGGATGGTCCCGGAACAGCCGGCGTAGTCGGTGGTCTCGTGCGCGTGGTCGTCGTGCCCGAGCGCCGGGTTGAGGAAGACCTTGCTGCAGTCGACCGCCGCGCCACCCGGATCGGTGACGGTGATCTGGTACGACACCCGGTCGCCGAAGGTGAGCATGCCCCCGTTGGCCGGCGTGGTGATGGTGACCACCGGAGCGGTGTTGCCGACGGTGATCGGCACGTTGGCGAACGCGGTCTTGCCCGAGCTGTCGGTGACCTTCAACTGCGCCGTGTAGTTGCCGTTGCTGGTGTAGACCTTCGACGGGTTGGCCGCCGTGGAGGTGGTGCCGTCGCCGAACGTCCACTGGTAGCTGATCGTGTCACCCGGGTCGGGATCGGCCGACCCGGCGCTGGAGAACTGCACGGTCAACGGAGCGTTGCCGCTGGTCGGCGTGCCGCTGGCCTTGGCGATCGGTGACCGACCACCCTGGACGTAGTCGATCCGGTAGAGACCGGAGTCGCTGTTGCCGCCACCGAAGTTGGTGCCCCACTCCAGCAGGTAGAGCGAACCGTCCGGGCCGAACTCGAGGTCCATCGGGCTGTTGAACCGGGTGCCGGGCAGGAACGGGTTGGTCCGGGTGACCGCGGAGGCCGAGTCGAAGTGCATCTCCTTGATGTAGTCACGCGACCACTCGTAGAAGAAGTGCACGCCGTCGTAGTACGGCGGGAACTTCGTCGCCGACGGGTTCTCCGGGTCGTAGCGGTAGACCGGTCCGCCCATCGGCGCCGAGCCACCCGAGCCCACCTCCGGGAAGTTCTGCGAGGCGCCGTAGCCGTACCACATGTTGGGCGCGACGACCGGCCGGAGGTTGGTCAGGCCGGTGTTGTTGGGCGAGTTGTTGACCGGTGCGGCGCAGTTGAACTTGGCGCCGACCACGCCGGTGTCCGGGTTGTACGGCGCGTACGGCTGGTTGTCGCCGTGGCAGAACGGCCAGCCGTAGTTGCCCGGAGTCTTGATCACGTTGAGTTCGACGAGGCCCTCGGGCCCCCGGTTGGTGGTCGGCGGGTTCCGGTCCGGTCCGTAGTCGGCCAGGTAGACCCAGCCGTTGGCCGGGTCGATCGAGAAGCGGAACGGGTTGCGGAAGCCCATCGCGTAGATCTCGGGCCGGGTCTGGGCCGTCCCCTGCGGGTAGAGGTTGCCCGAGGGGATGGTGTATCCACCGCCGGCGGAGGGGCGGATGCGCAGCAGCTTGCCGCGCAGGTCGTTGGTGTTGCCGGCGGTACGCGCCGAGTCGAGCATGTGCTTGCCCGGGCGCCAGTCCAGCGGGGCGTAGCCCTGCCAGTTCGGGTCGAGGTTGGGTGCGACGTCGTCGCCGGTGCCGATGTACAGGTTGCCGTCGGGCCCGAAGGCGATGTACCCGCCGGTGTGCCCGGGCTCGGGGTACGTCCGGTCCCGGTAGGCGGGGATGTCGATGATCGTCACCCCGCTGGACATGTTCAACGTGTCGCCGTTGAGTGTGTAGCGGGAGACCCGGTTGACGTCGGTGGAGCTGCTGGCCGGTGCGTGGTACAGGTACACGTACCCGTTGCTGGCGAAGTTCGGGTCGAGCGCCAGCCCGGTGAGTCCGTCCTCACCTCCGGTGTAGACGGACAGCGTGCCGGCGGTCACCGTGCTGCTGGTGCTCGGCTTGAAGATCTTGACCTGGCCGCCACGCTGGACGTAGAGCACCCGGCCGTCGGGCGCCACGGCGAGCGCCATCGGGTCGACGGTGTTGCTGTCGAGGGTCCGCTTCTCGAAGTTGCCCCAGACGGTGCCGCCGCAGTCGCCCGGCTCGTTGCCGGCGGCCCACTTCACCCCGCCGAGGACGTGGTTGCGGAAGTGGGTCTCGCTGTAGGACGCCGCGGCGTGACCCATCGCGGTGGCCCAGACCCGGCCACCGCCGGTGTTACGGCACCAGGAGATCGGGTGATCGGAGCCCATCGCGCGAGGTCCCGGGTTGTACGTGCGCTCGTCGGCGGTGACCAGGACGTGCACCTCACCGCGCGGGTTCTTGTCGAAGTTGTACCACTCCTCGCTGCGGTTCCAGCGGTCCGGCAGGCTTGCCGTCGACGGGTGCTTCTTGTCGGCGACGATGGCGGTGCCGGGCAGGACGCCGGGGGAGTGCTCGGGCATGTGGGCACCCGCGTTGATGGTCTGGTCCCACCACGGGTACTCGGCTTCGATGCCCATGTCGGTGGCGTTGTGGATGGCCACGATGCCCTTGCCGCTGGCGAGGTAGCCCTCCACCGCCTGGCGTTGGCTGGCGGAGGTCCACACCATGCCGGACGTCTGGAACATGATCAGGACATCGAAGGTGGCCAGGTTCGCCGCGGTGAAGACGCTGGAGTCCTCACTGTGTACCAGTTCGAAGTTGTCGGAGGCGGCCTGCTGCTGGAACATCGAGACCCCGGCCGGGATCGAGTCGTGCCGGTAGCCGGTGGTCTTGGTGAACAACAGGGCACGGAACTCCGGAGCCGCTGATGCCGGCTGGACCAGCGCGAGCGCCAGTAACAGACCGGAGATCAGTCCGATGATGGCTGTCTTACGACGCATGCCGTCTCCTCGTCGGGGCGGAGCAACAGGGGGCGCGACCACGAGTCCGGTCGCCTCCCACGGCACGTCGGGTGGTGCCTGGTGGCACGACGGGACGCGCGAAGGTCGTCGCGCGGTTCGTCGCACCGGGGCGACTCTGCCGGATGTAACGCAGAGTCACGCCTGAGTGGGTTCCGGGCCCCGTGATGGCAAGGAGCCTTAATAGTGTTGATATGGACATATATTGATGTTAGCGACAACATGGATGGGACTGATCATTGGCGCCTGCGTTCCCCAGTGGACCTGACCCGGCGTCGTTGCCCGCCACCGGCCCGGTCGGGAGTCCGGGAAGATCGGGGATTGCGTACCAATCCCCGAGCATCTATCTTCATACGTGTGATGTTTCGGTCATGTCAAGCGAAAGTTTGAGCACGACAACAGGAAGCTTCGCTTCCGATAACTAAAGCCAGGTGACCGGCCGGTCCCGAGCGAATTTCGAGGTGGCACACCGATGCCCTTGGCGATTACTTTCCGTGAGGATTCTTGATGTCGGCTCGACCCCCGGCGCTGTTGGCCCTGCGGGGCATCGGCAAGTCCTTCTTCGGGGTACGCGTACTCGACGGTGTCGACCTCGACGTGGCACCGGGCGAGGTGCACGCCGTGGTGGGGGAGAACGGCGCCGGCAAGTCCACCCTGATGAAGATCGTCTCGGGTGGGTACGCCCCGGACGCCGGCACCATCGAGTTCGCCGGGCAGCCCCGCGTCTTCGGCGGCCCGCGGGACGCGCAGCGCGCCGGCATCGGCATCATCCACCAGGAGTTCAACCTCCTGCCGGAGCGCACCGTCGCGGAGAACGTGTACCTGGGCCATGAGCCGAAGCGGCGCGGCCTGGTCGACCGGCGACAGATGCTCAGCCGCACCGCGGAGCTGCTGGCCACCATCGGGGAGACGGACCTGCCCGCCGAGGCCGTGGTGGGTCGCCTGGGGGTCGCCCAGCAGCAGGTGGTGGAGATCGCCAAGGCGCTCGCGCTGGACGCGCGCCTGCTCATCATGGACGAGCCCACCGCCGCGCTCGCCGACCACGAGGTCGAACTGCTCTACGGCCTGGTGCGACGGCTGCAAGAGCAGGGCATCGGCCTGCTCTACGTCTCGCACCGGTTGACCGAGGTCTTCGACCTGTCCGATCGGATCACGGTCCTCAAGGACGGGCGCCTGGTGCGGACGATGCCCACCGCCGACGCCACCGCCGAGGACGTGGTGCGCCAGATGGTCGGTCGGGAACTGTCCAGCTACTACCCGGATCGGGCCGTTTCCGCGGACATCGGCGCGGTACGGCTCACCGTGCGCGGCGGGGGGAACCGGAAGCTACGCGACGTCGACCTGGACCTGCGCGCCGGTGAGGTGCTGGGAATAGGTGGCCTGCAGGGCTCCGGGCGATCGGCGCTGGCCCGCGCGCTGTTCGGAGTGGAACCGTTCACCTCCGGCATGGTCACGATCGACGGTCGGCCGACCCGGCTGCGCTCACCGCGCGCGGCGACCCGGGCCGGCCTCGCGTACGTCAGCGAGGACCGCAAGGGCGAGGGCATCGTCGCCCGGCAGTCCGTGCTCGACAACGCCCTGCTCGCGAGCCGGGCGGTCGTGCCGGCCCGCTCGGGCCGCGCCGCGCGCACCGTACGCGTCCGCGAGCTGCTCGCCGCGGTGGAGGTCCGGGCCGCCGGTGACGACCAGGAGATCCGGTTCCTGTCCGGCGGTAACCAGCAGAAAGTGGTGCTGGCCCGTTGGCTCGCGCTCGACCCGCTGATCCTGCTCTTCGACGAACCCACCCGGGGCATCGACGTGGGCGCGAAGTCGGCGATCCACGATCTCGTCCGTCGGCTCGCCCGCGCGGGTGCGGCGGTACTGATGATCTCTTCCGAGCTGCCGGAGCTGCTCGGCATGAGTGACCGACTGCTCGTCATGCGCGACGGCCGCGTCGCCGGTGAGCTGCCCGCCGGCGCCACCGAGGAGGATGTCCTCGCCCTGGCGGTCGGCACGGTACGGGAGGCGGCGGCGTGAGTGAGCGTAGCGAGCGAACCATCAGGCTCAGCAGCGTGGCGTCTCACGCCGCTGCGGAGCGAAGCGAGGCGGCGGCGTGAGCGAGCGTAGCGAGCGAGCCGTCGGGCTCGGTGGCGTGAGCCTGCTGTCGCTGCGGCCGACCCGACGGCCGGTGCCGGGCGTGTTCGTGGCGCTGGCCATCACGCTGGCGGTCGGTTGGCTGGTCGTCATGATCGACGGCGGTCAACTGTTCAACCAGTCGACGACGGTGAGCCTGTTGCACGTCGCCGCCGGACTGGGCCTCGTCGCCGTCGGGCAGACCCTGGTCATCCTCGGTGGTTCGCTCGACCTCTCGGTGGCGTACGTGATCAGCTTGAGCACCCTCGTCGCGGCCGAGACGATGAACGGCCGCGACGGCGCGTTGTTGCCCGCGGTCGGCCTGGCGCTCACGGTCAGCGCCGCGGTCGGGTTGCTCAACGGACTGCTCGTCACCCGGCTGCGGATCAACGCGTTCATCGCCACTCTCGGCGTCGGGCTGCTGCTCAAGGGATATCTCGACAACGGCTACGACGGGCCGGCCGGCAGCACCTCGCCGGGGCTCGTGCAGAGCCTGGGCTACCAGCGCATCGGCCCGGTACCGCTGTCCTTCCTGCTGCTGCTCGCGGTCACCGGGGCGTGCTGGTTCGCTCTGGCGCGGACCCGGTTCGGTCACCACCTGGTCGCCGTCGGCGGTGACCCGGAGGTCGCCCGGCTCTCCGGCGTCCGCAACGACCGGGTGCTGGTCACCGCCCACGTGCTCTGTTCGCTGTGCGCCGGGCTCGCCGGGATCTACCTGGCCAGCCGGCTCGGCTCGGGTGCCCCCCGGGTGGGCACCGAGGGCCTCTACGACCTGGAGTCGATCGCCGCGGTGGTGATCGGTGGCACCGCTCTCGCCGGTGGCAAGGGCGGCGTCGTCGGCACGCTCGGCGGCGTGCTGCTGCTCGCCAGCATCGACGCCATCTTCAACCAGCTCGAAGTTGACGCCTTCTTCAAGCAGGTGATCCGGGGGGCCATCATCATCGCCGCGGTGGCCGTCTACGCCCGTCGGGCCATGCGAAAGGCGGCCGTCTGACATGCAACTCGTCCAGCGTCGCCCGCTGCCGCCCCAACTGTCCCGGGTCCGCACCGGCGGCCTGCTGCCCCTGCTCGCGATACTCGCGGTGCTGCTCGTGCTGGTCGCCGTTCGCCAGCCCGACTTCCTGGCTCCGGCATCCCTGATGTCCTTCCTCGGCCGGTCGGCCCCGATCATCCTGCTCGCCGCCGGTCAGTACTTCGTGATCGTCTCCGGCGAGTTCGACCTGTCCGTCGGCTCGTTGGTGACCGCGCAGGTCGTGGTCGCCGCCCGGCTCATCGACAGTGATCCGTCCCGGACCTGGCCGGTGGTGCTGGTGCTGCTCGCCGGTGGGGTGCTCGTCGGGCTGGTCAACGGGCTGATCACGACGCGCCTGCGGGTGCCGTCGTTCATCACCACGCTGGGCATGTTCCTGATCCTGGTGGGGGCGGTCTATCTCTGGTCCGACGGCGCGCCGAAGGGTGGGCTCTCCGAGGAGTTCCGTCGGTTCGGCCGGCGCGCCTTCGAGGACGTGCCGGTGCTCGGTCGCATCCCGTACGCCCTGGTCGTCCTGCTGGTCCTCGCCACGCTCGCGGTGCTGCTGATGCGCTCCGACTTCGGCCGGATCCTGATCGCGGTCGGGGACAACGCGCGGACGGCGGCGCTGAGCGGCGCCCGGGTGGGCCGTACCCGGACCATCGCCTTCATGCTCAGCGGCCTCGCCGCCGCCGTCGCGGCCATCCTGATCGGCGGCTACAGCGGGGTGTCCTTCCAGGCCGGTGCCGGTCTGGAGTTCGGTGCCATCACCGCGGTCGTCCTCGGCGGCGTCGCCCTGGGAGGCGGACGTGGCTCGGTCGTCGGCGCGATGCTCGGCGCGCTGACCCTGGAACTGCTCTTCACGCTCATGAACTTCTACGGCGTCTCCGGCGCCCTCAGACCGACCGTCCAGGGCGCCATCATCCTGTTCGCCGTGGCGGTCTCGACCCGACGTTCCACGTCGAGATAAGGGGAATCCTCATGAAACGACGCATGGCGGCCACGGCCGCGCTCCTCCTGGTGTCCCTCGTCGGCTGTGCCACCGACGAGCCCGTGGCGACTCCGTCGGACGGCGCCTCCGCACCACCGGCCGGGGCCGGCACCGGCGAGCAGTCGAAGTTCTTCGTGCAGGCCGACTACGACAACGAGCTCGCGTTGCTCGACGCCGCACCGACCGGGCCGGCCGACAAGCCGTGGGAGCAGGTGCTCAACCCGAAGATGGTGGACACCGCCAAGTTCAAGAAGGACGGCCCCCACAAGATCTGCTTCTCGAACGCGGCGCTGAACAACCCGTGGCGGCAGGTCGGCTTCAAGACGATGCAGGCCGAGGTCGAGGCGCAGGGCGACCGGATCTCCGAGTTCGTCCACGTCGACGCCGAGGGCAAGGACCAGAAGCAGATCGCCGACATCAACGACCTGCTCGGCAAGAGCTGCGACGCGCTCATCGTCTCGCCGAACACCACCGCCACGCTCACCCCGGCCGTGACGGCGGCCTGCGACGCCGGTCTGCCGGTCATCGTCTTCGACCGTGGCGTCGACACCGACTGCCCGGTGACGTTCATCAACCCGATCGGCGGGTACGGGTTCGGTCACGTCGGCGCGGAGTTCGTCAGCCAGCGGATGAAGCCCGGCGGCAAGGTCCTCGCGCTGCGCATCCTGCCCGGTGTCGACGTGCTGGAGACCCGGTGGTCCGCCGCGAAGGTGGCGTTCGACAAGGCGCAGGTCGACGTCGTCGGGGTCGAGTTCACCGACGGCGACCCGGCCAAGACCAAGAAGATCGTCAACGACTACATCCAGCGGCACGGCACCATCGACGGTGTCTGGATGGACGCCGGCGCGGTCGCCGTCGCGGCGGTGGAGGCGTTCCAGGACGCCGGTCAGCCGGTGCCGCCGATCAACGGTGAGGACCAGCTCGACTTCCTCAAGATGTGGAAGGACGAGGGGCTCACCGCGATCGCGCCCACCTACCCGACCTACCAGTGGCGTACGCCGATCATCGCGGCGCTGCGGATCCTCGACGGCCAGCAGGTGTCCGACCCGTGGAAGCTGCCCCAGCCGACGATCACCCAGGAGAACCTGGACAGCTACCTCGACCCGAACATGCCGCCGCTGCACTACGCCATGTGCGGCTGCACCGACCTGCCGGGTTACCCGCAGCGCTGGAAGTAGGCGTCCGATGCGTGCCGTCGGTGTCAATCCCTGGGTCTGGGCCTCGCCGGTCGACGACGAGGCCCTGGCCGCGCTGATTCCACGGATCGCGGCGCTCGGCTTCGACGCGGTCGAACTGCCGATCGAGCAGCCGGGCGACTGGGATCCGTACCGCGTCCGCGACCTGCTCGCCAGGTACGGGCTGGCCGCCGCCGGCGTCTGCGCGGTCACCCCACCCGGGCGGGAACTCGTCAATGCCGAGCCCGCCGTGGTGGAGGCCACGGTGGCGTACCTGAACAGCTGCGTGGACAGCGCGGCGATCATCGGCGCGCCGTGCGTCGGTGGTCCGGTCTACGCGTCGGTCGGCCGCACCTGGCGGATGACGCCGGCGGAACGCGCCACCTGCTACGTGGATTTCCGTCGGGCGCTGGTGCCGGTCGCCGACCGGGCCGCCGAGCGGGGGGTGTCCATCGGGGTGGAGGCGCTCAACCGGTACGAGACAAGCGTCGTGAACACGCTCGAACAGGCCGTGGAGATGATCGACGGGCTGCCGTCGAACGTCGGTCTCATGATCGACACGTATCACATGAACATCGAGGAGGCGAACCCGTACGCGGCGCTGGCCGCGGCGGGTCCGCACATCAAGCACGTGCAGGTAAGCGGCACCAACCGGGGCGCGCCCGGGTCGGATCACCTGGACTGGCCCCGGCTGCTCGCCGCCCTGGCCGCCACCGGCTACTGGGGTGCGATCTGCATCGAGTCGTTCACCCCGGAGAACGCGACGATCGCGACCGCCGCGTCGATCTGGCGCCCGCTCGCCCCGTCACCGGACCGGCTCGCGGGGGACGGGCTGGCCTATCTCCGCAGCATCCTCGGCTGAGCCGCGCCGCCGCGCCGGCATCGGGTCACCGGCGTGATCTCGGTCGATCCTTGCGCAGACATCATTCGTATGATGAACTGCCGTCCACATACCACCCACCACATCGCACCACCCGTCCAGGTAAGGAGACCCCCGTGTCCGTACCTCCACCCCCCGGCACACCCCGACGGGTGCTGGCCGCGACGGCGGCGGTGGCGCTGACCGCCGCGGCCACCGTGGCCGCCGTGACCACGTTCGCCGCCCCGGCCCTCGCCGCGACCACCACCCTCTACGCGTCCCCCTCCGGTGGCGGCAGCGCCTGCACCGCCACCCAACCGTGCTCGTTGACCGGTGCGCAGAACGCCGTCCGCTCGATGAACAGCTCGATGTCGGGCGACATCGTCGTGCAACTGGCCGACGGCGTCTACCGGCTCTCCTCGCCGCTGCGGTTCACCGCCGCCGACTCCGGCACCAACGGCTACCGGGTCATCTGGCAGGCGGCACCCTCGGCCCGCCCCGTGATCAGCGGTGCCCGGGCGGTCACCGGCTGGTCGCAGGTGGACGCCGGCCGCAACATCTGGCGGGCCAACGTCGGCGCCGGCACCGACACCCGCCAGCTCTACGTCAACGG
This sequence comes from Micromonospora palythoicola, assembly GCF_036689795.1. Taxonomy (NCBI): domain Bacteria; kingdom Bacillati; phylum Actinomycetota; class Actinomycetes; order Micromonosporales; family Micromonosporaceae; genus Micromonospora; species Micromonospora palythoicola. Next base: position 10,557 of record NZ_JBAGKI010000067.1, read on the forward strand.
GGCACTCGCCACCCGGGCCCGCACCCAGGTCAACCGGGCGGACTTCACCGCGGACAGCACCGGCATGCGGTTCACCAGCGGCGCCCTGAGCTACCTCAACAACCTGGCCAACCAGAGCCGCATCCAGATGGAGAGCGTCAACTCGTTCACCGACCGGTACGTGTCGGTGCAGAGCATCAGCGGCAACCTGATCCGGATGCAGCAGCCCGGCTGGAGCAACAACAACTTCGGGTACGACACCTTCACCAGCCCGCACCGCGCCGGGCCGCTCTACCTGGCCAACGCCTACGAGTTCCTGGACACCCCGGGGGAGTGGTACCTCGACCCGGGCAGCGGCGCGCTGAACTACATCCCGCTCGCCGGCCAGAACATGAGCAGTGTGAGCGTGGAACTGCCGACGCAGCAGTCCCTGGTCAACCTCGGCGGGACCTACGCCTCGCCGGCAGACCACATCTCGTTCACCGGGATCACCTTCACCGGCACGACCTGGCTGGGCGCCAGCAGCAACCAGGGTTACGTGGACCAGCAGACCGGCGCCTACATCTACGGCAACTGGAACTGGCCCAGCTTCTCGTCCTGCCACAACGGCTGCCCGCAGTTCGAGGCCACCCGGCCGAACTGGCAGCAGATGCCCGCCGCCGTGCAGGTCTCGGCCGCCAACAACATCACCTTCAGCGACTCCCAGTTCGTCAACCTCGGGCAGACGGCCATCGGCATCGGCAACGACGCCAACGCCCACGCCAGCGGGGTGGGCCTGGGGGCCAGCAACATCACCGTCACCCGCTCCGAGATCGCCCGCAACGCGGCCGGCGGCATCGTCGTCGGTGGCGTACGCGCCGACGCCCACCACCCCAGTGACCAGCGCATGGTCAACCGGGACATCACCATCAGCAACAACCGCCTGCACGACCTGGGCATCGAGTACCGGGGCATCGTGTCGGTGCTCACCACCTACGTCACCAACTCCACGGTGTCGTACAACGAGGTCTACAACATGCCCTACACCGGCATGTCCATCGGGTACGGCTGGGGCTCCAACGACGCGGGTGGCAGCGAGCACTACGCCGGCCGTGGCCTGTACAACTACCAGCCGCGCTACACGACGGCCACCACCGCGTCGAACAACCGCCTGATCGGCAACTACGTGCACGACGTGATGCAGCAGATGAACGACGGTGGCTGCATCTACACCCTGTCGGCGAACCCGGGCGGGTTGATCAGCGACAACTACTGTCTGCGGACCAACGGCTACTTCGGCGTCTACTTCGACGAGGGGTCCCGCTACTACACCGCCCGCAACAACGTGTTCTCGTCCACCGGCACCTGGGCCACCGCCAACTACTGGTACGCCGAGAACATGGGCAACTTCACCGTCACCAACAACTGGTCGACGAACGGCAGCACCAACGTGACGAACGGAGACCGGGGCAACGTGGTGTCCGGGAACGTGACGGTCACCAACGGGAACTGGCCGTCCGGTGCCCAGGCGGTGATGGCCGGGGCCGGTCCGCAGGGCGGCACCAGCAACCCGCAGGGCGTGCAGATCGTCGGCACCCAGTCCGGCCGGTGCGTGGACGTCGACGGTGCCAGCACCGCCAACGGCGCCCAGGCGAAGCTCTGGGACTGCCACGGCGGCACGAACCAGCGCTGGACCCACACCGCCGGCAAGCAGCTGATGGTCTACGGCAACAAGTGCCTCGACGCGTCCGGCCAGGGCACCAGCAACGGCACCCTGGCGATCATCTGGGACTGCAACGGCCAGGCCAACCAGCAGTGGAACGTCAACGCCAACGGCACCATCACGGGTGCCCAGTCCGGGCTCTGCCTCGACGCCAGCGGCTACGGCACCACCAACGGCACGGTGATCCACCTGTGGGCCTGCCACGGAGGCAGCAACCAGCAGTGGAACCTGCGTAACTGACGCTCCGGGTGGGTGGGTTCGCGGTCCGGACCCACCCACCCCGGGCCGGCCCGGGCTCGGGTCAGGACGCCTGCCGGCGAAGATGCTCGGCGAAGGCGGCCTGGCTGCCGAGCATCTGCATGATCGCGTTGCGGTAGGCGACCGACGCCCACAGGTGCAGTTCCTCGTCGTCGATGTCGCCGAAGACCTGCGCGAGGGCCTTGCGTCGGCGGCGGTCGAGGACCTTCTGCGGTCGGGCCAGCAGATCGCCCTCGCGGCGCAGGGCTTCCAGACAGGCGGCGACGGCCGAGGTGTACCCGGCGCCGCCAAGTTCCTCCAGCAGGCCGAACTCGAAGGCGTGCAGCGCCGCTTCCGACTCCCAGTCCGGGGGCCGCTTGACGTGGCGGATCAGCATCGCGTGGCGCGCCTCGAACAGCAGCAGGATCCCCCGGCCGAGCCGGCTCAGCGGCCGGCGGGGCGACGGCAGCCGCAACGTGCGGACCGGTTGTCCGGTGGCCACGTCCACCGCACCGGCGAAGCTTGGCATCCGCTGACTGCCGGGCACCGGGTCGGGCACCAGGCACACCGGGTCGGCGTACACCAGGGTGGTCTGGCCGGAAAGGGCGCGCACCGTCGTCGCGTACCGCTCGGCGAAGGGCCGGTCGTCGGCCGGTGCGCCGGGAGCCAGGGCGTAGACCACCCCCGGCACACCGGCGGCGGGTACGCCCAGCACCCCGGAGCTCCGCAGGAAACCCCAGGTCGTCTCGGCCCAACGGCTGCGCCGCGCCACCTCGGCGGCGGTGTCCCGCCAGTCGCGGGCGAGTTGTAGCCGCTTTCGCACGTCGGTGGCGTCGGTCAGCTCGCCCAGCGCCCGGGGCAGTACGGTCCCGGAGTCGACGTCGAGCGGGTCGGTGACCATCGGCGTGACGACCGCCGCGTGCTCGGCGCAGTCCGCGTCGGTGTGCGGATCGCCGGTCGCGCCGTGGCAGTCCGCCAACCAGGTGACCTCCGGACTCGTCGACTGCCGGGCGAACGCCGGCGCCGGCAGCATGCCGGCGCGCAGGATCCTTTCGTACTGCACCTTGGCGCGGGCCGTCCGCAGCATGTCCAGCGGCAGCACCGGGGCCAGCGCCACGACCGTCTCGATGATCAGGCAGTGCGGGCAGACGGGCCCGTCCGGGTCGACCACCCGGAACTCCCGCAGATCGTCGAGCCCGGGCTGCTCCCACTGCACGCCGATGCCGCCGCCGTCGCGCAACATCACGTACAGGTGGGTGGTGGCCCGCCGTTCGCGGGTGACGGCCACCATCTCGTCGAGGAACCGCCGCCGGCTGATCTGTTCCACCGGGTCACTGTATCGACCGTGGTCGCGATCATGAAGGCGGCGCGACCCGGCGGAAACCGGTGTCCGTGTTCCGACTCGGACGACTATCCTCCGTGTCGACATCCGTCGACGGACAGGAGTTGAGATGCGCCTCGACCTGGTCACGGCCCCCGCTCCGACGCGAGAGCCCACCGTGCGCTGACCCGTGCGGCCCGCCGTCGGTCCACCGGCGGTGGCGGTGCTCCTCGCCGCGGAGCGGTCCCCTGACGGCCGTTCCCTTCCAGCTCGAGGAGCAATCTTGCGTGCCCCGACATCCGCGCGTCTCGGCGCGGACTTCGCCAAACTCTGGACCGCCTCGGCGGTGTCCAACGTCGGTGACGGCATCACCATGGCGGCCGGCCCACTGCTGGTCGCCTCCATCACCGACAACCCGGCGCTGGTCGCCGGTGCCGTCTTCGTGCAGCAGTTGCCCTGGCTGCTGTTCGCCCTGCTCAGCGGTGCCTACGTGGACCGGCTCGACCGGCGTCGCCTGGTGGTGACGGTGAACCTGGTCCGGGCCGCCGCCCTCACCACGCTGGCCCTCACCATCGCCACCGGAACCGTCACCGTGGTCGTCTGCTACGCGGTGCTCTTCCTGCTCGGTACGGGGGAGACGCTGGCCGACACCGCCATGGGCGCGCTGCTGCCATCGGTGGTCGCCGCCGACCGGCTGCCGAACGCGAACGCGCGACTCTACGCCACCTTCACGATCGGCAACCAGTTCGTCGCCAAGCCGTTGGGCGCCTGGCTGTTCGTGATCGCCGCGGCGGCACCGTTCGGCCTCAACGCACTCACGTTCGCCGTCGCCGCGGCGCTGCTGGCAAGGTTGCGGCCGGCCCCGGCACCGGCCACCACGACGCACGCCTCGGTGGTCCGCTCGATCGCCGAGGGGGTGCGGTGGCTGTGGCGGCACCGGCTGCTGCGGACCCTGGCCCTGAGCATGGGCGTGGGCAACGTCGCCTTCTGCGCCGCGTTCGCGGTGTTCGTGCTCTACTGCCGCCAGCGTCTGGGCGTCTCCGACGTCGGTTACGGCTTCCTGCTCACCGCGTTCGCGGTCGGTGGGCTGGCCGGCACCGCGCTGGCGGCCCGGCTGGTCGGGACGTTCGGACGAACCGGGGTGCTGCGGGCCGGACTGGTCGTCGAGATGCTCACCCACCTGATCCTGGCCACCACCACGACACTCTGGGTCGTGGTGGTCGTTCTGGTCATGTTCAGCGCGCACGGGATGGTATGGGGAGTCACCGTCGCGTCGCTGCGACAACGGCTGGTGCCGTCGCATCTGCTCGGCCGGGTCGGCAGCGCGTACGCGGTGCTCGATCTCGGTGGGGCGGCGGTCGGCTCCCTCCTCGGTGGTCTGATCGCCGGCATCTGGGGCCTCACGACACCGTTCTGGATCGCCGGGGTGACGATGGCGCTTGTCGCTGTGGCCGCCTGGCGACCGCTGGGACAGAGTCCGAACCGGTCGGAGACTATCGAAGAGGGCTGATTACCGTACCATCGGGCTGTTCTTCCCTGGGCGGTGCGGAGGAGACCGCATGGACGATGTGACCCTCCGAGCCCTGCGGCTACTGGAGGAGGCGCAGGCCGGTGGGGCGGCCCAGGTGCTGGCGGAGGCGGTCGCGGCACTGCGGGAACCGACCGGGGAACTGCGCGACGGCCCCGCGGCGATGCACTTCGCCCGGGTCGTCGCGCTGACCCGGCTCGGTGACCTGCGCGCCGCGATCGCCGCCGCCGATCTGATGCTTGTCGCCGCCGAGCGGGAGAACAGCGCCGGGTGGCGCTCCTGCGCGTTGTCGCTGCGCGCCGACCGGCGGCTGCGCCTCGGCGACCAGGACATCGCCGAGTACGACATCGAGGCCGTCCTGCGGGATCTCGTCCGCGCGGAGACGGCGCTGCTGGCCGGCGAACCCGATCCGGTGATCGAGGGCAACGCCCGCACCGGGCTGGCGATCGGGTACGCGAAGCTGCGCCTCTACGAGCTGGCGGTGCCGCAGTTCCAGGCGGCGTACGAGACCACCTGCCGACCCGGGTACCCGGACAACGGCAACCGGGCGATGTGGCTGTGCAACCTCGCCGAACTCAACCTGATGTGGGCCCTGGAGCTGTACCAGGTCGGTCAGGTCGCCGAGGCGGAGAAGCACACCACGGTGGCCGAGGAACACGCGGTGCGGGCGATGACGGAAGCCTCCGGCCCCAAGGCGGAGGTGTGGCGGCTCTCCGCGTCGCTGTTCGCGGCGTGCGCCCGCGCCGACCGCCAGGACCCGGCCGGTGCGGCGGAGGACATCCCCCGGGTTCTGGCGTCGCTGCGGGAGCACGGTGTCGGACAGCGACACCAGGAGCAACTGCTGTGCCGACCGTTCCACGCCGTCGCGCTCAGCCGGTCCGGGCGGCCCGGTGAGGCGCTGCGCGTCATCGAGGAGGCGGTTACCGGCCTGTCTGCCGACAACGACTGGCTGATCACCGCGGCGCTGCACCGTACGCACGCCGTCCTGCTGGCGAAGAACGGGGCGCGCGACGCGCTGCCCGGCCTCACCTACGGCGACGCGCTCGCGGAACTGCTGTGGCGGCAGCGGCACCGCTGGCTGCACGCGGCGGTGACCATGCAGTCGTACGACGTGCTGCGGTGGCAGCACGAGCGGGCCGAACGGGCCGCGCGGATCGACCCACTCACCGGGGTGGCCAACCGGCGTGGCCTCGACAGCTTCCTGGAGAACCTGGCCACTCCCACCACGGGCGCGCCCGACCCCGTGGCCGTGCTGATCGTCGACGTGGACCGGTTCAAGCAGATCAACGACTCGTTGGGGCACGCCACCGGCGACGACGTGCTGCGGAGGGTGGCGCAGGTGCTCGCGGCGAGCGTACGCCGGGACGACTTCGTGGCCCGACTGGGCGGGGACGAGTTCGTCGCGATCCTGCCGGGAGCCGATCTCGGTGCCGCCGAGCAGGTCGCCCAGCGGACCGTCGACGCCGTGGCCGGGATGACCGCCTGGCAGGTGCGGGTCAGCGTCGGTGTGGCCAGCGGCTACCCGTACACCCTGGGGGAGACCCTGGCGAACGCGGACCGCGCGATGTACGCGGCGAAGCGGGCGGGCGGAAACCGGATGAGCAGCCGTCACCCCTCCTCCTGATCGGACGGGCCGGTGCTGCCGACCCAGGGGAGTGCCGTGACGCCGGCCCGTCCGGCAGGATCGGTGTGTGGACATCGAGCCGGTCGACGCGGCACCCGTCCGGGGATTCCGCCGCGCGATGCTTCGGCAACGCTGGGACGACCTGGTCTTCCTGCACTGGCCGGTGGCGCCGGAGCGGGTCGCGCCGCTGCTGCCGGCCGGCACCCGCCCGGACACCGTCGACGGGCTGACCTACGTCGGGTTGATCGGCTTCCGGATGGTCGGGCTGGGGCTCGGTCTCGGGCCGGGTGTGCCGTACTTCGGCAGCTTCTGGGAAACCAACGTCCGGTTGTACTCCGTGGACGGCTCCGGCCGGCGGGCCGTGGTGTTCCGCTCGCTCGACGCCTCCCGGCTGGTGCCGGTGCTGGTGGCCCGGGCGACCCTGCGGTTGCCGTACCTGTGGTCGGCGATGAGCCTGGAACGCGACGGCGACCGACTCCGCTACCGCTGCCGGCGTCGCTGGCCCGGCCCGGCCGGTGCGACGAGCCGCATCGAGGTCCGGGTCGGCGAGCCGATCGCCGAGCCGACGCCGCTGGAGCACTTCGTCACCGCCCGCTGGGGCCTGCACACCCGGGCGTACGGGCGAACCCGGCACCTGCCGAACTGGCACCCCCGCTGGCCGCTGCACCAGGCGGAACTACTCGCCCTGGACGACGAACTGGTGACCGCCGCCGGTCTGCCGCCGCCGCAGGGGCCGCCGGTCAGCGTGCTCTACTCACCGGGGGTGCCGGTCGCCTTCGGCCCACCGTCCACCGTGCGTCAACCCAGAGCCTGATCAGCAGGCGATCGCCGGCGACTCAGGCAGCCGCGTCGCGTGGCTCGAAACTGACGCTGAGGCTGACGTCCAGGGCCGCCGCCAACCGCCCCAACACGGGCAGGGTCGGAACGGTGCCGCCGGCCTCGAACCGTGCGACCGCCGACTGCGTCATCCCCGATTCCTTGGCAAGCTGTGCCTGGCTCCAACCTCGGCGCTCACGAAGCTCTCGAATCGCACGACCGAGTTCGAACGCCAACCGCGTAACGTCGTACGCCTCCGCCGCCCCCGGCTCGGCCATCCGCCGCTCCCGCAGCGAGGCCCAATCACTACGCTCACCCATGATCTAGCCCTCCTTCTCCACGGCGCGGTGCGCCTCATCGATGCATCTGGCCAACACCCGGCGTGCTCGGTCGACCTCTCGCTCGTCGCGCATACGCGTCTTGTGAAAGACGGTCAGCAAGATGATCCGCTTGTCCGACGCGATCCAGTAGGTGATCCTGACTGCTTGCCGTTCCAGGTAGAACCGCAACTCGCGTAGCTTCCCATCCAGCTGTTTCGTGTACGGCTCGCCCAGCAGTGGCCCTTGTTCGGGGAGCCCCGGCCGCACGATGGCTCGCAGCTGACGCTTGCCGGAAGGGCGGCCACCGCGTTCGAACGGGTCGCGACGACGATCGTTCGCACCGGTGGCCGCTCGGGGCGCGTGGCGGATCAGAGGTAACTGAACAGCGGGGGGAAGAGCAGCACCACGATCCAGGCCCAACCGGCGTAGACCGGTAGGTAGCCGGTCTGCCAGCGCTCCAGGGCCGCGAACGGGGTGCGCCGGCGGACGAATCCCAGCACCAACCACGCCGACCAGGCGAGGTTAGCCAGCAGGATGACGTTCTCACCGAGTGCGGCGGCCTTGTTCGGGGTGGTGCCGTACTCGGTGATCCGCTCGGTGATCGCCCACAGCACCAGCACGTCGATGATGAGCGCGCTGACCACGAGGGCGAGTTGCAACCTGTCGAACAGGCCGGGCGGGGCCAGCGGGTCGCGGGCCGAGATGGAGTAGAGCAGCAGCCCCAGCACCACGACCAGCAGCAGGTCGAACAGGATCAGGGCCTCCCGCTCGACGTTGATGCCGGCGGTGGTCCAGACGATGGCGATCAGGAAGGCCAGTAACGCGGCGGTGAACAGCGGCGTGAACAGGCGGGTGAGGACGGGGGCGATGTTCTCGACGACGCTCTGCTTGGCCTCGACGAGCCAGCCCGCCACGACCACCGCGGCCACCACGCCGCACGGCAGCAACCACTGCGAGACGAAGCCCTCCGGGTCGATGCCGATGGCCTGGAAGGTGCCGACGGTGAAGGCGGTCAGCACGCCGCCGCCGAGGGCGATGAGAACGAAGTAGACGAAACACTCGCCGGTGAAGCGGATGAAGTCCATCCGTCGCCGCGACGAGCGTAGGTCGTCGGAGACGTAGGCCAGGCCGACCACGAACCACAGGGCGATGGGCAGGTGGATGGTGGTCAACACCAGCGACTGGGAGTTCTCCGCGAGGGGGTAGACGTTGGCGGCCACCGCGCCGAGGGCGAACAACGCCACCATCACCCCGATCACCGCTGTCCCGGCCCGGCGCCGCCAGGCCAGGTACGCGGCCAGCCAGGGCAGCGTGAACAACGCGAAGTTGGGGGCGTAAAAGGCCCCGTCCTGGTCGAAATCCAGGCCGAACAGCGCCGGTAGCTTGATCGACACGGCCGCGCCGACCGCGCAGACGATCATCGCGACCAGGTCGCGTCGGGACCGGTTGTCCCTCTCCGGGTCATCGGTGCCGCCGGTGAGGACCAGTTGCTTCCACAGCCGTTCCGAGTGCTCCCGGGCGAACTCGCGGGACAGCTCGTCCAGGCCGCCGAGCCGCTTGACCGCGACCAGGAACGCCTCGTCGGGGCGCAGGCCGGCGGCGATGAGTTCGTCGACCGAGCCGCGCAGGTGGTCCTCCAACTCCTCGGCGTCGGCGCGCTGCAACTCCGGCCGGCGGCGGACGTAGTGACGCCACTGGGCGAACTGGGCCTCCAGTTCGTCCGGTCCGGGGGATGCCGTGCCGCCGTCGGGGCTGCCGGGCGCGGTCATGCCAGACCTCCCAGGGGAATCGTCACCGCGCGTCGGACGTCGCCGGGGTCGACCCAGATCGCCTTGAGGGCGCTCACCACGGTGTCCCACTGGCGACGTTGCTCGGCCAGCTCGGCCAGGCCGCTGTCGGTGATGCGGTAGTACTTGCGTCGCCGCTCCCCGGGAACCGACTGCCAGCTCGACTTCACGTGACCGAGCCGTTCGAGCCGGTGCAGCAGGGGATAGAGCAACCCCTCGGTCCAGTCCAGCTCGCCGTCGGACAGCTCGTTGATCCGCCTGAGGATGGCGTACCCGTAGCTCTCCCCGTCGGCCAGGATGCCGAGCACCATCGGCGTCGCCGAGGCGGCGACGAGATCCTTGGTGACCTTCATGAGATTCTCCCACCACCAATACCTAGAACTGTGAGGCATAGTAGTTCTAGGTATTCGGGTGGCGCAAGGAAACGCCCGCCGGCATCGCCGGCGGGCGCTCAGGTGGATCGTCCAGGTTGTCGGGGGGGTGGGTGCCGCTCAGCGCCCGCCGCCACGCCCGCCGGGCCGGGCCCGGGCGGAGAACGCGGCCGCGCCGGAGCGCGCGGCACCGGCCTGCCCGGTGCCCGACCGGGCGGCACCGGATCGTCCGCTGCCGGCCGACGCGGACCGTGCCGAGCCGGCCGGTGCCGCCCGCCCCGAGTTGGCTGGAGCGGACCGGGCCGCGCTGGTCTGGGCGGATTTACCGCCGCGTCGACGGCGACCCGTGGGTGCGGGCGGTACCTCCCGCCGGGTGGCCGGGGTCCCGGCGGCCGGCGCGACCGCGAGCGTTCGTTCCCCCGGCGCGAGCTGACGCAGCAGCGCGTCCCCGGGACGCAGTCGGGTGGTGGTCGCCGCGATGCCCGCCTTGCGGGTCAGCTCCCGCACCTCGGGGGCCTGCGTGTCGGTCATCAGCGTGACGACCGTCCCGGCCGCGCCGGCCCGGGCGGTACGCCCCGACCGGTGCAGGTACGCCTTGTGCTCCACGGGTGGATCGGCGTGCACGACGAGGGCCACGTCGTCCACGTGGATGCCCCGCGCCGCGATGTCGGTGGCCACGAGCGTGCGCACCGTGCCGTCGGAGAACGCCTGGAGGTTCCTGGTGCGCGCGCCCTGGGCCAGGTTGCCGTGCAGCTCCACCGCGGCCACCCCGGCCGCGACCAGCCGGCGGGTGAGGGTCTTGGCGCCGCGCTTGGTGCGGGTGAACACCACCGTCCGGCCCGGCGCGGCGGTCAGGTCGACCAGCACGGCGAACCGGTCCTCGGCCTGCACGTGCAGCACGTGGTGCGTCATCGCGGCGACCGGCGACCGGGGAGAGTCGACGCTGTGCACCACCGGATCGGTGAGGAAACGCCGCACGAGCACGTCGACGCCGGAGTCCAGGGTGGCGGAGAAGAGCAGCCGTTGCCCATCGCGCGGGGTCAGCTCCAGCAGCCGGCGGACGGTCGGCAGGAACCCCAGGTCGGCCATGTGGTCGGCCTCGTCGAGCACGCTGATCTCGACGGCGTCCAGGTGGGCGTGCCCGGCCTGCACGTGGTCGGCGAGCCGGCCCGGGCAGGCCACCAGCACGTCGACCCCGGCGCGCAACCCGGCGATCTGTGGCCGCGCGGCGACGCCGCCGAAGACGGTCATGGTGCGCAGCGACAACGCCTGGGCCAGCGGCGCCATCACGCTGTCGATCTGGGTGGCCAGCTCCCGGGTGGGCGCGAGGATGAGCGCCCGGGGCCGTCCGGGCCGGCGGGGCGTCGCGGTGGCGGCCAGCCGGGTGAGCACCGCCAGGGCGAAGGCGTACGTCTTGCCCGAACCGGTGCGGCCCCGACCGAGCACGTCGCGACCGGCCAGGGCGTCGGGCAGTGTGGCGGCCTGGATCGGGAATGGCCGCTCCACCCCGCTCGCGGCCAGCACCCGGGTGAGTGCGGCGGGCACGCCCAGCTCGGCGAAGGTCGGGACGGTGGGCGGGGTGGTCTGTTGCTGCGGGCGGCGTGCCGCCATGAAGGCTCCGAACGTCGAAGGGGACGTCCCACCCGGCGCTGCGTTGCCGGCCATGGCCGGGCGCGTCGACGGCGCGGGGTCTGGGACATCGAGTCGGACCCGCCGTCGGGCGGGTCGCACGATCATCCTACCCGACCGACGACTGGCCGGCTGCCGGTGCGGTTCAGGAGGGTGCCACGACCCGCCAGCGGCTCTGGCCGCCCATCCACGCACCGGCCAGGATCTCCGCCGACTTGCGGCCGGGGCAGGGGTAGATCTTCGAGCGGCCGGTGCCGCCGCCGGCCCGGGCCTCGACCTCCCACGACTCCCCGTCGGTGCGGATGTAGACGTCGCGACGTCCGCGTGGGGTGTGGTCGCCGTTCCACCAGTGACGCTCAACTCTCACCCGCTGACCGTATAGCACCAGGTCCGTCAGGGAAATGTTGATGATCTTGGGAGATCCGACCGCCACGCAGGGTGTTTGTCGCCTCGACCCGGCGTGGTCGTTCGGGGCTCGCCCGGGGTGACCCGGGCCACCCGCCGTCCGGGCCGAAGCGTGGCGTTGGAGGGTCTCGACAAAATCCGTTGTCCGGAGGTGGTAGTTCCCACGTCTTCCTTACCCGCCGGTAGCCACGAAGGTTGGTTGAGCGGGACCCCCTGTCCGAGGGAGCGTCCCCTCCTGTCAAGGACGATCTTCCGGAGGCCTGCTCGGTGTTCAGCCGCATCGCCATCGTCAACCGGGGAGAGGCCGCCATGCGGCTGATCCACGCTGTTCGCGAGCTCAACGCCGAGACCGACGCCCCGCCGATCGAGACCGTCGCGCTCTACACCGAGGCGGAGCGGTCGGCCACCTTCGTACGCGAGGCCGACCACAGCTACTGCCTCGGGCCCGCGTCCGCCCGGCCGTACCTGGACCACCGGGTGCTGGAACGGGCGCTGCACGACAGCGGCGCCGACGCGGCCTGGGTGGGTTGGGGCTTCGTGGCCGAGGACCCGGCCTTCGCCGAGCTGTGCGAGAAGAACGGCGTCACCTTCATCGGCCCGAGCCCGGAGGCGATGCGCAAGCTCGGCGACAAGATCGGCGCGAAGCTGATCGCCGAGGAGGTCGGCGTCCCGGTGGCGCCGTGGAGTCGCGGCGCGGTGGAGAGTCTCGCCGCGGCCCAGCGCGCCGCGGCCGAGATCGGCTACCCGCTGATGCTGAAGGCGACCGCGGGCGGTGGTGGCCGGGGCATCCGGGTGGTGCGCAGCGACACCGAACTCGCCGAGGCGTACGAGCGCACGAGCCTGGAGGCGCAGCGCGCGTTCGGCAGCGGTGTGGTCTTCCTGGAGCGGCTGGTCACCGGCGCGCGGCACGTCGAGGTGCAGGTGATCGCCGACGGCCAGGGCACCGCCTGGGCGCTGGGCGTCCGGGACTGCTCGGTGCAGCGACGCAACCAGAAGGTGATCGAGGAATCCGCCTCGCCGGTGCTCTCCGCCGAGCAGACCCGCGAGCTGAAGGAGGCGGCCGAGCGGCTCGCGCTGGCCGTGGACTACCGGGGCGCGGGCACCGTGGAGTTCCTCTACCACCCGGGTGACCGGATGTTCGCCTTCCTGGAGGTCAACACCCGGTTGCAGGTGGAGCATCCGATCACCGAGGCCACCACCGACTTCGACCTGGTGAAGGCGCAGATCCAGGTGGCGGCCGGGGGGCGGCTCGGTGACCGGATCCCGGTCGAGGCGGGGCACGCCGTCGAGGCCCGGCTCAACGCCGAGGACCCCGACCGGGACTTCGCCCCGTCGCCCGGTCGGATCGTGCGACTGGTGCTGCCCAGCGGACCCGGCGTGCGAGTGGACACCGGGGTCAGCGAGGGCGACGTGATCCCCGCCGACTTCGACTCGATGATCGCGAAGATCATCGCGTACGGCCGCAGTCGCGACGAGGCGCTGAGCCGGTTGCGACGCGCGGTCACCGAGACCACGGTGATCATCGAGGGCGGTGCGAGCAACAAGAGTTTCCTGCTCGACCTGCTGGACCAGCCCGAGGTGATCGACGCCAGCGCGGACACCGGCTGGATCGACCGGGTCCGCGCGCAGGGCCGCCTGGTCTGCACCCGGCACTCCGGGGTGGCGCTGGCCGCCGCCGCCATCGAGGCGTACGAGGACGAGGCGCACGTGGAGCGGCAGCGCCTGCTCTCCACCGCGCACGGCGGCCGTCCCCAGGTCCAGCACGTCAGCGGCCGGCCGATCGACCTGAAGCTGCGCGGCGCGACCTACCGGGTCTCCGTCGCGCAGACCGGACCACACCGGTTCCGGGTCGGCGTCGGTGAGACGGCGACGGTGGACGTCGAACTGGAGCGCTACGACGAGCACAGCGGACGGATCCTGGTCAACGGCCGGCGGTTCCGGCTGGTCACCGATACCCACGGACCCATCCACCTGGTCGAGGTCGACGGCGTCACGCACCGGGTCAGCCGCGACGAGGGCGGCGTACTGCGCTCCCTGTCACCCGCGCTCGTCGTCGCGACCCCGCTCGCGGTGGGCGACGAGGTCGAGGCCGGCGCGCCGGTGCTGGTGCTGGAGAGCATGAAGATGGAGACCGTGCTGCGCGCCCCGTTCGCGGCGAAGGTACGCGAGTGCCTGGTCTCCGTCGGCAGCCAGGTGGAGACCGGCGCACCGCTGCTGCGCCTGGAGCCGCTCGGCGATCCGACCGCGAGCGAGGTCGCCGAGTCCAGCGCCGTCGACCTGGAACTGCCGCCCGAGCCGAGCGGCCTGTCGGCCGGTGACCGGGTCGCGCGGGGCATCGCCGACCTGCGCAGTCTGCTGCTCGGCTACGACCTGGACCCGCGCGACGAGCGCCGTGTCCTCGCCGCGTACCTGGCCGCCCGGGCCGAACTGCCGCACCGGCCGCTGGAGGAGGAGGTCGAGCTGCTCCAGGTCTTCGCCGACCTGTCCGAGCTCAGCCGCAACCGGCCGGCCGGCGAGGAGACCAGGACCGACACCCGGGTGCACAGCCCGCGCGAGTACTTCCACTCCTACCTCCAGTGCCTCGACGTCGAGCGGGCCGCCCTGCCGGAGACGTTCCGTCAGCGCCTCGCCCGGGTGCTCGCCCACTACGGCGTCGAGGACTTCGAGCGGACGCCGGAGCTGGAGGAGGCCGTCTTCCGGATCTTCCTCGCCCAGCAGCGGGCGGCGGTCGACGTGAAGGTGGTCGTCACCTTCCTGCAACGGTGGCTGACCGAGCCACCGCCCGCCGACAGCCTGCGCGAGCTGGTCGGTCAGGCGTTGGAACACCTGATCTTCGCCACCCAGCGCCGCTTCCCGGTGATCGGCGACCTCGCCCGGAGCGTGGTGTTCCGTTGGGCGGCCCAGCCGATGCTGCGCCGCAAGCGGGCCGAGGTGTACGCCGACGTGCGGCGCAACCTGCGTCACCTCGACCGCGACCCCGGCGCGGCCGACCGGGCCGAGCGGATCGCGACGATGGTCGCCTCACCGGAGCCGCTGGTCCGGCTGCTCGCCCAGCGCATCGGCCGGCCGGGCGTCGACCACGGCCCGATGCTCGAGGTGCTCAGTCGCCGCTACTACGGCAGCCGTGGCGCGAGCGACGCCCGGGCCGTACAGGTGGCGGGACGGTCGTTCTTCACCGCCGGGTACGACCGCGACGGCGAACGCTTCCGACTGGTCGCCGCGGCCACGGACTTCGCCGGGCTGCCGGCGACCCTGACGGAGATCGCCACGCTGGTCGGCGCGCACGACGGCTCGCTGGTGGCGGGCGGCGATCCCGCGCCGTCGGTCGCCGACGTGTACCTGACCTGGGCCGAGCAGCCCGACGCGGAGGCGATGGCCGCGACCCTGCGTAAGGTGCTCGACCAGGCCGGCCTGCTGGACATGCTCCAGCGGGTGACGATCTCCGTCGCCGGCCGTAACGGCGCCGAGATGCACCACCACTTCACCTTCCGGCCGGACCTGGGCGAGGACCGGGTGATCCGGGGCCTGCACCCACTGATCGCCCAGCGTCTGCAACTGCCCCGGCTGCGCAACTTCGACCTGACCCGGCTGCCCTCGGCCGACGAGGAGGTGTACCTCTTCCACTGCGTCGCCCCAAACAATCCGGCCGACGAGCGGCTGGCGGCGATGGCCCAGGTACGCGACCTCACCCCGCTGCGCGACACCGACGGTCGGATCCTGGCGCTGCCCGCGGTCGAGGGTGCGCTCGACGCCTGCCTCGACGCGATCCGCAAGGTGCAGGCGCAGCGCCCGGCGAAGAAGCGGTTCGACACCAACCGGATCACCATCTTCGTCTGGCCGCCCAACGAGCTGAGCATCGAGGAGCTGAACACCGTCGCCCAGCGGGTGCTGCCGATCACGGCGGACGCCGGACTGGAGGAGGTGCTGTTCCTCGGCCGCCAGCGGAACGCGGACACCGGTGAGCTGACCGACATCGCGGTGCAGATCTCCTACGCCGAGGGCATGCGCATCTCGGTCACCGAGCCGACGGCGGAGCTGATCCAACCGCTCGACGACTACCGGCAGAAGGTGCTGTCGGCTCGGCGGCGCGGCACCACCTACCCGTACGAGCTGACCGAGCTGCTGGCCGGCCGCAACGGCAGCTTCGTCGAGCACGACCTGACCGACTCCGGCGAACTGGTGCCGGTGCGGCGACCCAAGGGCCAGAACAGGGCGGGCATCGTCGTCGGGGTGGCGAGCACGCCCACCGAGCGCTATCCGGAGGGTGTCACCCGGGTGGTGCTGCTCGGCGACCCGACCAGGGCGCTGGGCGCGCTGGCCGAGCCGGAGTGCGCCCGGGTGATCGCCGCGCTCGACCTGGCCGAGCGGATGCGGGTACCGGTCGACTGGTTCGCGCTGTCGGCCGGCGCGCGGATCTCGATGAGTTCGGGCACCGAGAACATGGACTGGGTGGCCGCCGCGCTCAAGCGGATCGTCGAGTTCACCCAGGACGGCGGTGAGATCAACATCGTCGTCGCGGGCATCACCGTGGGCGCCCAGCCGTACTGGAACGCCGAGGCCACGATGCTCATGCACACCCGGGGCATCCTGGTGATGACGCCCGACTCGGCGATGGTGCTGACCGGCAAGCAGTCGCTCGACTTCTCCGGTGGGGTCTCCGCCGAGGACAACTTCGGCATCGGCGGCTACGACCGGGTGATGGGTCCCAATGGTCAGGCCCAGTACTGGGCGCCGGACCTGCGCGGCGCCCACCGGGTGCTGATGGCGTACCACGACCACGCCTACGTGGCACCGGGGGAGAGCCGGCCACGTCGTGCGGTCACCACCGACCCGATCGACCGTGACATCTCCGACTACCCGCACGCGGTGGCGGACAGCGACTTCACCACCGTCGGCGAGATCTTCTCCAGGGAGCGCAACCCCGACCGCAAGAAGGCGTTCGACATCCGTACGCTGATGCGGGCCCTGGCCGACCAGGACCACGCGGTGCTGGAACGCTGGGCGGGCATGGCCGACGCGGAGACGGCGGTCGTGCAGGACGTGCACCTCGGCGGCATCCCGGTGTGCCTGCTCGGCATCGAGTCCCGCTCGGTGCCCCGGCGCGGGTTCCCGCCCACCGACGGGCCGGACACCTACACCGCCGGCACGCTCTTCCCGCGCTCGTCCAAGAAGGCCGCCCGGGCGATAAACGCGGCGAGCGGAAACCGGCCGCTCGTGGTGCTGGCGAACCTCTCCGGCTTCGACGGCTCGCCGGAGTCGATGCGCCAGTTGCAGCTGGAGTACGGCGCGGAGATCGGCCGGGCGATCGTCAACTTCGACGGACCGATCGTCTTCTGCGTGATCTCGCGGTACCACGGCGGCGCGTTCGTGGTCTTCTCCAAGGCGCTCAACCCGAACATGACGGTCCTCGCCGTGGCGGGCTCCTTCGCCTCCGTCATCGGCGGCGCACCGGCCGCGGCGGTGGTGTTCGCCGGTGACGTCGACGCCCGTACCGCGAAGGATCCCCGGGTGGCCGAGCTGGAGGCCGGCGTCGCGGCGGCGAGCGGCGGGCAGCGGGCGGCGCTGGTGACGCGGCTGATGGACGTACGCACGTCGGTGCGGGCGGAGAAGCTGGCGGAGGTGGCCGCCGAGTTCGACGGGGTGCACAGCATCCAGCGGGCGGTCGAGGTCGGCTCGGTGGACGCCATCATCCAGCCCGAGGAACTGCGGCCGCAGCTCATCGCGGCGGTCGAGCGCGGCCTGACGAAGGCGGCAGCGGGGTAGCTCCGCCCGGCGACCAGGGCGACCCGCTCGACCACCGTGGCGACCGGTCGGGCACGCCGGTGGCGGGACATGGTCCGGCCGTCGGCGTGCCACGATTGGGCGTGCCCGAGGACCGGAAGCCGCCGATCGCGTTCGAGACCACCTGCACCGTCCCGGCCCCGCCCGAGGTGGTGTACGCGCACCTGGCCGATCCGCGCAGCTACATCGGACTGTCACCGCTGATCGTGGCGGTCGACGAGGTGCGGCACGGTCACGACGACGAGGGCCGCGCGGTCGCCGAGTACCTCGCCGTCGAGCGGTTCCGGCTGGTCGGGCCGGTGCGGTGGGACAACCGCATCCGGGTACGCATGGTCTCGACGCCGCCGCACGGCCCGCTGGTCAGCGAGGTGAGCAGTCCGGGCTGGGTGTCCCTGCGGGCCGCGGTGACGCTGACCGCCGAGTCGGCGGGCACGCGGGTGCACGAGCGGGTCACCGCCGACGCGCCGGCACCGCTGCGGCGCTTCGTGGCCCGGGAGGCCCGCCGGGTCGCGGCGTACCGGGCGGCCGAACTGACCCGCCGCATGGCGGCCCGCTGACCACGGCGAGTGGGATTTTGCACTAGCAGTGCATCTTGTTTCGGTGGCTTCGGCTGCCTAGCGTCTTCGGCATGGCTGCCTCCTGGACGTTCGCCGTGGCCCGTGCCGAGCTGAGCCGCACCACCCTGGTGGAGCGTGCCGTGCCCGCGCTGTCCGACGGCGAGGCGCTGTTGCGCGTGGACCGGGTCGGACTGACCGCGAACAACGTCACCTACGCGGTGCTCGGCGACTCGATGCGCTACTGGGAGTTCTTTCCACCCGACCACCACGGGCTGGGTGGGCAGTGGGGGCTGCCGCCGGTGTGGGGCTTCGCCGAGGTGGTCGCCTCGACCGTCGCCGAGGTCGAGATGGGGTGCCGGGTGTACGGCTACCTTCCGCCGGCCGGACACCTGGTGGTCCGGCCGGCGAGGGTGGACGCCACCGGGTTCCGGGACGCCAGCGCGCACCGGGCCGACCTGCCCTCGCCGTACAACGGGTACCGCGCGATCGTCGGTGACCCGGCGTACCGGGTCGACCAGGAGGACCTGCTGATCCTGTTCCGGCCGCTGTTCTTCACCTCCTTCATGCTGGCCGACCAGGTCGTCGACAACGACTGCTACGGCGCGACGTCGCTGGTCGTCTCCTCGGCGTCCAGCAAGACCGCGTACGCCGCCGCCGTCGAACTACGCGGGCGCGGCCCACGCCTGATCGGGCTCACCTCGCCCGGCAACGTCGAGTTCACCCGCGCGCTCGGCTGCTACGACGAGGTGCTGCCGTACGACGGGATCGCCGCCCTCGACCCGGTGCCGACCGCGTACCTCGACCTGTCCGGTGCTCCCGCGACCCGGGCCGCCCTGCGGCGGCACCTCGGCGACCGGCTGGTGCGCGACATCGCGGTCGGCCTGACCAACCAGATCCCGAACGCCGATGCCGCCGGGGAGGTCTTCTTCGCTCCGGTGCAGATGCGCAAGCGCCGCCTCGACTGGGGTCGCGACGGGCTCGACCGACGGTTCGCCGACGCCTGGCAGCGCTTCACCGAGGTGGCCGGCGGGTGGGTCGACGTCCAGCTCGGCACCGGCCCGGCCGCACTGGAGAGTGCCTGGCTCGACGTGCTCGCGGGCCGCACCCCGCCCCGGGTGGGGCGGGTCGTCCAGTTCTGAGCGGGGGGAGCGGACACCCCGGCCGCATGGAGGATTGCCAGTGCATTACCCGGTGGTAACGATGTCGTGTCATGGACTCCGCCCTGACCCTGATCGGACTACCCGTCGCCCTCGGCATCATCATGCTCGGTCTGGGTCTCGGCCTGACCACCGGCGACTTCCGCCGGGTGGCCCGGCACCCGAAGGCCGCCGTCATCGCGCTGGGGTGCCAGGTGCTGCTGCTCCCGGCGCTCTGCTTCGGCCTGGTGCTCGCCTTCGACCTGCCGCCCGAACTGGCGGTCGGGATGATGCTGTTGGCCGCCTCGCCGGGCGGCACCACGGCCAACCTCTACAGTCACCTCTTCGGCGGCCACGTGGCGCTGAACATCACCCTGACCGCCATCAACTCGGTGCTGGCGGTGTTCACCCTGCCGATCGTGGTCAACCTGTCGGCGGCGTACTTCCTCGGCGACGCGCGGAGCATCGGGTTGCAGTTCGACAAGGTGCTCCAGGTGTTCGCGATCGTGCTCGTCCCGGTCGTGGCCGGCATGCTGATCCGGGCACGCTGGGCCCGGGTGGCCGAGCGACTGGACCGCCCGGTCCGGGTGCTGTCCGTGGTGGTACTGGTCGCGGTGATCGCCGGTGCGGTGCTCGGTGAGCGGGAGAACCTCGCCGACTACTTCGTCTCCGTCGGTCTGGCCGTACTCGCGTTCAACCTGCTCAGCCTCGGCATCGGGTACGGGGTGCCGAGGCTGGCCGGGGTCGAGCGCAGCGCCGCCAAGGCGGCCGGGTTCGAGATCGGCATCCACAACAGCACGCTGGCCATCACCATCGCGCTCAGTCCGGCGCTGCTCGACAGCACCCGGATGGCGATTCCCGGCGCGGTCTACGGCATCGTCATGTTCTTCACGGCTGCCGCATTCGGGTACCTGGTCAACCGGGCGGGCAGCGGACGCGACGCCGCGCCGGACGGTGCCGTCCGGACCTGAGCCGACGCGGCGGTGTGACGGAGGTACGACCGGATCGCCGTTGGCGTTCCCTTGCTGTGCAACGATCGTTGGGCGTCATGCCGACCGCCCGGCTCCGTCGGCCTGCCCGGGCAACGGTCACTGGCAGGCCGGCGGGAACGCGTCCCACCTCGTACCCCTTTGGAGAGCACGATGTCCCGCTCCCCGGCTCGGGTCCTCGCCGCGCTGAACGCGGTGCGACCGCCCGACCAGCCGTCTCCCGTCATCGGCAAGGCGGTGGTGGTCGGCGGCAGCATCGCCGGGATGCTGGCCGCCCGGGTGCTGTCCGACCACGCCGAGTGCGTGGTGGTCGTCGACCGCGACGACCTGCACGCCACCGGTGGACGGTCGGGCGTACCACAGGGAACCCAGCTGCACGCCCTGTTGCCCGGCGGGTTCCTCCTGTTGGAGCGGCTGTTCCCCGGGTTCCGGGAGCAGGCCCTGGCGCGGGGGGCGGTGGAGGCTCCGCCCGCGGCCCGGCGGACCTACCTGGACGGCCGGCTGAAGGTCGTCGTGCCGGACGACGCGGACAGCCTGGCCGGCAGCCGGCCGCTGCTGGAGTCGTTGATCCGGCAGCAGGTGCTGCGCCTGCCGAACGTCAAGACGATCACCGCGCGGGCCACCGGCCTGGTCTTCGACGGCGACGTGACCAGCGGCGTGCGGTGCGACGTCGGCGGTTCGCCCGGTGTCGAGCACGCCGACCTGGTGGTGGACGCCATGGGGCGGTCCAGCCGGCTGTCCGACTGGTTGGCGGAGGCCGGCTGGGAGCGGCCGGCGCTGCGGCGGATGACGGTGCACCTCAACTACGCGACCGCGTTGTTCCGGCGCTCCGAGGCGAACCCGGAGCACGCGGTGGTGCTGGCGCTGCACAGCCCGACGACGTCGGCGGACGTGGCCGGTGCCGCCTTCTTCGCGATCGAGGACGGTCGGTGGATGGCCATGATGGCCGGCTACGGGGAGAACCGACCCGGCCGCACCGCCGAGGATTTCGTCCGCCGGCTGCGGGAGCAGTTCCCGCCGGAGTTCGCGGTGGTCGCCGACAGCGAACTCCTCGGCGACGTGCAGACCTACCGGCACGCCGACAGCCGGCGCCGGGACTTCCACGCGCTGACCCGGCTGCCGGCGGCGCTGGTGAGCGTCGGTGACGCGGTCGCCTCGTTCAATCCGGTGTACGGCCAGGGCATCACCGCCGCCGCGCTGCACGCGGCCTGCCTGGCGAGCTACCTGCGGTCCGGCCCGGACCTCGGCCTGCCGGCCCGTCACTTCTTCGCTCTGCAGAAGGTCGTGGTCGACGCCGCCTGGTCGATCTCCACCTCGGCCGACCTGGCGTTGCCGCACGTAGACGGTCCCTACCCGCGCGGCTACCGGCTCTCCAGCTGGGTGAGCCGGCAGATCATCGCGGCGACCGTCACCGACGTGGCCACCGCCCGCCGGTTCAACGACGTCGTCTCGATGCGCAAACACCCGAGTTCCCTGGCCACCCCCACGGTCATCCTCAACGCCCTCCTCGCCAACCGCCGCACCCGCTGACCCCCCACCCCCCACCCCCCGCCCCCCACCCCCCACCCCCCACCCCCCGCCCCCCACCCCCCACCCCCCGCCCCGCGATCTTGC
>NZ_JBAGKI010000068.1:0-32258 GCF_036689795.1 Micromonospora palythoicola
CCCCCCCCGCCCGCCCCCGCCCCGCCCGCCCCCGCCGCGGCGATCTGGCTGTTTCTGTGGGTGCATAGGCGGCAGACGGCGCGTAACGCCGACCAAACGTGCAAGAGCGCGGAGGATATCGCGGGCGCGGGCGCGGGCGCGGGCGCGGGGGAGGGGTAGGCGGGGGCCGCGCGGATTCGGCAGATCCGCGCGGCCCCGGTTGTGTCTGTCAGCGACCGGCGAGCAGCCGGTTCACCGCGGTGTCGACGTCCAGGTGCTCGGCCTCCCGGCCGCGCGGAACGACGACGTAGGTCCGCCGCAGGAAACGCACCAGCACGCTGCGCGGCACCTCGAACAGGGCGTTGCCGTCCGGCGACGACAGCGCCAGCGCGACGAAGTCGCCGCGCGGGGTGGCCCAGGGCCAGACCCGTACGTCCCCGATGCCCGCCGGCTCGTCCAGCCCGGTCACCAGCAGCTCGCGGGCGAAGGACCAGCTCACCGCCTCGCCACCAGCCGATTCCGCATGGAACAGGACATGGACCGCATACGGATCAGCAGGGTCGTAGCGCAGACTGGCGCGCACCGGCAGGGCGGTGGCGTCAGGTGCGACGAGCCTTAGCGACGTCTCGACCTCTACGGTCGTCGGTCGGATGACACTCATGAACGTTCTCCCCCCGGCACCGCTGCGGAACGCGCGTGTCCCGCTTTTCCCATACTCAGCCGCTACTCCTGGCTACGCTCCGCCATGCGCTGACTTCACCCAGTGGTGGGAAGGGGGTCGGAAGGGCCTCATGAAAGTGAAACTTCATGTAGAATTTCCGATTCTGCCCAGTGGGTTCATCCTGCCCGGCATCGGGTTTGTTGAGTCGTCGACTTACTCCGGTAACGTCCAGTCGGCGGTTGCAGTGACGGGCCCGCGCCACACTGGGGCGGGAAATGGTCGCGGACGCGTTCCTCAGTGGATGCGGCGGCCGGGCGAGACCCGTCGAACGTCGCGGTCCGCACAGCCGAACAGCGGGGGTACGGGGTGCCGAAGAAGCGGAGAAGCCGGCACGGTCGGTCAGTGATCGATCACGGTCGGTCGGGCAGCCGTGGCGCTGCGGCTGTGCGGGTGCGCAACGGCCGTGGCTACCCGGGTGGAAGCCGGGATAGATCGACCGGGAAGGGGCATCGTGGGGAGATGACCGGGGGCGTGCAACGCGAGAGGGGTGGTGTCGCCGTGTCCGAGCGACGCGACCCGCCGCCGTGGCGGCAGCGGATATCCACCACCCTCGCCCTGATCCGGGCCAACCCCACCGGCCGTATCGCACTAAAGATCATCTTCGGGGTGCTCGGTGCCCTGGTGGTCACCCTCGGCATCGCCCTCATCCCGCTGCCCGGCCCCGGTTGGCTGCTGGTGATCGCCGGCCTCGGCATCTGGGCGGTGGAGTTCCACTGGGCCAAACGCCTACTCGCCTTCACCCGCCGGCACGTCCATGGCTGGACAGCCTGGGTCAAGAAACAATCCCTGCCCGTACGCCTGGTGATCGGCTCGGTCGGCCTCGTCTTCGTCGGCGCCGTCGCCCTGCTGTCGATCAAGTACAGCCTCGGCATCGACGTCATCGCCCAGGTGCTGCACTACCTCGCGACGCACTGACCCCGGGTTCGCGGTCCGCGCGCCCGATCGGGTAGAGTCATCCGCGCTGAGGGCGATTAGCTCAGCGGGAGAGCGCTTCGTTCACACCGAAGAGGTCACTGGTTCGATCCCAGTATCGCCCACGCAGCTCAGGCCACTTCCCGGCTCCGGGAGGTGGCCTTTCTGCTGCCCGTACAGCAGCGAAGTACAGCAGTTCGTCATTGCGTCAGGGATTCGCCGAGGCGCTTGAGCGCGTCCCGGGTCGCCTGCGAGGAGACCTGCGTGTAGATCTCCATCGTCACGGAGAAGCGGGCGTGCCGGAGGATCTGCATGGCGACTCGCGGGTGGACGTCGAGGTCCGCCAGGAGGGTGGCGCAGGTCCGCCGCGCGTCGTGGACGGTGATCGGCTTGACTCCCGCCTTGTCGCAGCGGGTCTGCCAGGAGCGTTGGAAGTTGCGCGGCTCGATGGGCGTGCCGTAGCGGGTGGTGAACACCAGGTCGTTGTCGTGCCACGCCTTACCGGCCGTCGCGCGTGCTTCGTCGCGTTGGTGTTTGCGTAGTCGCAGTGCGGCCAGGCAGATGTCGGGCAGCGGGAGGGTGGCGTCGGATGCCTGGGTTTTGGTGTCGCGGTGCAGGAGCTGCCCGCGTACGCGTTGCAGTTGCCGGCCGATGGTCAGCTCTCCGGCGTCGAGGCCGACGTCGGCCCAGGTGAGACCGAGGGCTTCACCTTTGCGCAGGCCGGTGACGAGGACCAGGGCGTACGCGGCGTAGAGCGGGTCCGTGTCGGTGCGGGCGGATTCGAGGAACCGGCGGGCTTCGTCGCTGGACCAGGACTTGCCGCGTCGGCGGCGGACGGTGGTGAGGGTGACCGGTACGGCCGGGTTGCGGGTGATGAGGTCTTCGGCCTGGGCGTGGGTGAGGGCGGCCCGCAGCGCGGCCCGGATGTCGCTGACCGTGCGCGTCGACGGGACCGCCTGGCAGCACCGGCCGACCGAGCAGCAGTGCCGCTTGTGCTTCGGCCTTGCGGCGTCCTTGCCCTGGGCGCAGCACTGGCAGGTGCGGGCCACCTGGTTCAGCCAGGTCTGCACGTCGCGGGACTGGAGCCGGTCGAGTCGCTTGGCTCCGAGACCGGGGGAGAGGTAGCGGCGGACGAACGTCTCGTAGGTGGCGTAGGTGAGCGGCGCCCGGTTCGGCTCGATGATCTCGGTCAGCCAGTAGGCGAGGAAGCTACCCACAGTCGGCACACTGGTCGCCACTGGACCTTGCTTTGCCTGCTGGTGCAATTTGATCCACTTGTCGTGCACGGCGTCCCGGGTCTTGCCGTAGACGTACTTGCGGGTCCGCTTCCCGTCCGGCTTGGTGACCCAGACGTATGCGGCGAAGCCGTTGCGGTACGGGAAGATCGACCCTTCTCCGTTGGCGCGGGCGCGTCCGGGCATCAGGCAGCCTCATGCCGGTCGACCTGCTCGCGGATGTAGTCGTCGACCCCTTCGGCGAGGATGCGGCGGTACTTGCCGTCCTTGATGGAGCGCAGTTCGCCGGTGGCGATCTTCATCTTGACCTTGGAGATGCCGAAGCCGAGCAGGACGGCGACCTCGGCGGGGGAGTACCAGCGGGGGCGGAGGTCGTGGGTCATGCGGCGGCCCCGGTGAGCCAGGTGTGGTGGCCGAGTTCTTCCCGACCGATGCGTCTTGCCTGCCGGCGTCGGGCTGCGGCGGTGTTGGCCAGGAGGGCGTCACCGTCGTTGCGCCAGCCGGCCCCGAGGAAGGTGAGGGTGCCGACGGTGAGGGTGTCAGCGGGATCCTCGTCTTCGGCTCGCCGGTAGGTGGCGCGGGTGTCGCGGAGCAGGCCGAAGGTGACGGAGTATCGGCGGGCCTTGGTGAGGAAATGGCCGCCGAAGCCGAGCATGTGCGCCCAGCGGCGCAGCCCGGCGTAGGGATTCGGTGTGGTGTCAAGGCTGCCTTGACGGACGCCGCCCTGTTCCGTGCTGCCGATGGTGCGGGTAGCCGTCGGTCGTCCGAGTCGCCAGCAGGCGTCGATGAGGCGGGCGAGATGGTCGCCGTCGGGGTTGGCGTAGGCGTCGATGGTGTCGGAGGTGAGCCGGGTCGAGGCGTGGCCGGTGACCTCGGTGGCTTTGGTGGCGTACTTGGCGAGGTAGGCGGCCACCTTGGCGTCGGTCACGTCGCCGTCGGAGCTGCCGATCCGGCGGACGTCGACCTGCTCGCCCCAGGCCACCGGCCAGCCGTCCGGACGGTCGGGGTGTGGTGGGGTGGTGACGGTGATCTGCCGGGCGGCGGCGTGCACGGCGGCGTCCAGGTCGTCGACGGTGATGCCGGCCGGCGGCGGCACCAGAGCGTCCCGGTCGTTCGGGTCGACGCCGTCGAGGCGCAGCAGGACGTGGAAGTGCACCGCTCCCCGGCGCTGCATCTCGGCGACCTTGCCGTGTGACACCCGAACCGGCGGTACCCGACGCACCCGGCCGGAGTCGGTGACGGCCTGGACGTGGGCGATGCCGCGTTGGTGGCAGCGGGCGGCAAGCTGGCGTTCGATGGCCTGCTTGGTGCGTGGCCACAGCTCGCCGGAGGCGAAGTTCCACACGACCTGGTGGTCGTGGTCGTAGCAGTCCAGACACAACGGCCGACCGAGCTGCGGATCGTCGGCGTCGTGGCGGGCAAAGCAGGCCGCGGGCCGCCCGTGCTCGCAGGTGCCAGCGTCGCGGCGGGCGTGGCAGGGCGCGGGTCGGCAGTCGCACCGCTGGCGGGCGGCGCAGGTGTGGCGGGCAACGTGCCGGTGGTGGACCGCGCCGAAGGAGGGGGCGGTGAAGGTGGCGAACACGACCGGATGCCGTGCGACGGTGGCGGGGACGGTCTTGCCGCCGGTCAGGCCGGTGCGGACGACCTGGAAGGCGTCGCCCGCGTAAACCCAGGCGCAGTCCGGGCACTGCGACGCGCGGCGGTTGCCGCACGCCTTGCAGATCGTGCGGTCGGGCAGCTCGTCGGTGTGCAGTTCTCCGATGATCCGGCCGGTGTCGGCCTCCACGCTGGCGAGGACGCCGGTGAGGCGAATCGGGCGGGTGCAGCCGCCAGCAGCGGCGGTGTGTTCCAGCCAGCCGAAGTAGTCCGGCGTGGCGGCACGGTGCAGAGCCTCGGCGAACCGGCCGGCAGCGAGGCCGGGCCGGGACAGGGCGAGCGGGGCGGACATCGGTTTCTCCTCACGGGGTGGCAGGGACGGGCGACGAAACGCCACCGGTCGCCGGAACGCTGTCCGTCGGTGGTGTTCGTGGTGTCTCCTGGCACCGCCTTGGAGGACGGCTGACGCCGGAGGGCGGGTCTGACTGACCGCCGTTGAGGTGAAGTCCTTCCGGTTGCCGTGCTGGGTGAGGCCGGGACGGGTGGGGTGCCTGGAGGTCGGCATCCGGCGGGTTGCCGCAGGCGAGCCCCACCCGTCGAAGAGAGCGAATCCGGGCCATCGTGACGGCGGGAAGGCCGTGCTGGGCCACTCAGCGGATTCCGGGCCGACATCGCGGGCAAGGTGATCGAGAACCGGCGGGACCTGGCCCGCATCAGCGGCAGAAAGGCCGCTCAGCATCTCCGTGGTCGAACCCAGCGAACCGGCAGGAAGGCCGCACTGGCGTGCTCGACGACCGCCAGAGTAGCACCGGGTACCGACTCGTCAACCCGTCGTGAACCTCGGTGCCGAGCGAGGGCGGACCGGCTACCGGCCATGTCGGGTATCAGGATCTCGGTTACAGATCGGTCTCAGGACGTCTGTGACACCTTCGGCTAGACGATCCTGTCCGCCAGGTGGCGTGCGTGAGGCGGCCTGCCGCAGAACTGGAGGGAGCGACGTGGGCGCGAAGACAGCCCTACTGGCGTTCGCCGACGGCGACATCCGTCCGACGCTGCGCGGCGCGACGCGGTCGGAGCGAGCCGAGACCGAGGCGTTGGTACGACAAGTCCACCCCGGCTACGTGGTCGAACCCGCTGATGACAACACATTGTTCGACGGCACCTACCCGCCAGATGACTTGATGTACGCCACGGTGCTGGCCGGGGCAGAGCTGTACTGCGACCGACGGCTCATGCTCGATCGCCCGTCTGAGCTACCGGAGCACCTGCGCGGAGCTGGAGCGGGCCGACGAATCATCGTCCACGGGATGCACTCGGTCGTGGACTGGCTCGGCTTCGCGGTGTGGGAGGACGGCGTACTGATCAGATCGCTGAGCCTGTCGCCTGATGGCGGCATCCAGGAGAACATCGGCAAGCCCTACGACTTCGAGTTGCCGTACTGGGCCGGTGAACATCCCGTCGAGCCCGTACCGGGCTGGCACAACCAGGACCCCTACCCGCTGCCGTTTCATCCCCTCGACCTCGGCGAGGAAGCGTTACGTGCGCTGTTTGGTTTCATCATCGAGGGCCGTCCTTCCCCCGACGACATAGACACTGATGCCGTTCATTTACATGGCTTTCGCGTGACCGACCCGTCCGGCGAGGAACAGGCAGCCCGTGAAGCCGCATACGCGTGGGCACTACAAAACATGGGACCGCCTCGGAGGTACCGCATGGGACCAGACGGAACGATGCACGAGGTCACCCCCGACAGCTACTGATTCGCCTACTCGCAGGCCAGCACGAGCGTCACGCAGGTCCTGATACCGATCTGTCACGCACGTCCTGAGACCCGACACCGGCTACCGGCTACCGGCCTGTCTAGTCCCATCACATGCTTGACGGATCCGTCCCAGCTGATGCTTGACGGTTGGTCTAGGTTTGTCGGCGGTTCCTTGCGGGGAGCCGGGTTTCGGGGTTGCTCGACCGGTGCGTGTTGGTGCGCGAACATGTGCCGGTGAGCTTCGACCTTGACGTGGTTGCCATCGACCGGGCGGCGAGCGATGACGTGGTGCGTGCCATGGTGGAGCGCTGCGGAAGCGGCCAGCACCCCGAGGGCGAGCTGGACGAACGCATCGTCGGCTTCTACGAGAGTCTGCGTGCCCGCTATCCCGACTTCCCGCCATACCCCGATGACTCGCCCTGGATGTCGATGCCGCTCGACGTTGGTATTGATCACGTCAGCATAAGCATGAGCTTCGGGCAGCGCAGTGATCCGGTCATCGAGCTGGTGGTGGATCTTGCAGCGCGATATGGGCTGACGATCTACGACCCGCAGTTCGAAGAGGTAGCACGGCCTCAGCGTTGATGTCCGAGCACCGCTGGGCCGGGCGGTTGGTTTAGCCATCGAGGGCGACCTTGCGGGGTCGGTGGGCTTTGATCCGGGTGACCGGGTGGTTGGTGGTGCGGCGGATGGTGCGAAGGCCGTCGTCGCACTCGATCACCAGCTCGGTGTCGGAGACGGTGATGGTCACGGTCTTGCCGGCATGGACGCGGCCGAGAGCGACTTTCTGCCAGGCGACCATGACCACCCCGCTGTTGGAGGCGCGGCGTTGGACCCGGACCGGTTCGGTCGATGGCTGCGGGGGCGGTCCAGCCGGGCGGGCTCCTCGCAGGCCGACGATCTGCTGCGGGGTGAGCGGGTTGGGTCGGGTGCGCAGCAGCTGCCGGGTCTCGGGGTCGAAGAACGCGAGGGTCGTCGGGTCGATGCGGACACCGACGCGGCGGCCGGCGAGGATCTCGGCGGCCAGGACGACGTGCTGGCCCAGGGAGACCTTCCCGTCCCGGTTGACGGTCCGGTCGACCTCCACGACGCCCGGACGCCCGGCGGTGTCCAGGGGCAGCGGGGACGGTCCGGCGGGTCGGCCACCCTGACGCAGCAGCATGGCCAAATCTGCCACCGACAGGTGAGAGCGGATCGTCTTGATGCGAGAGCCGGCGACGAGCAGGTGGATGACGTCGGTGTCGGCCCAGAACGTGACTGTCACGCCGGAGCGGGCGGGGCCGAGCCAGAACTGCTTCCCGGCGACTTGCAGGTTTCCCGACGGTGGCACGACCCGGTCGAACTCCACCGCCCCTGCCACCACCTGATCCGGCGCCGGAATCGGGACCGGCGGGGAGACGAGGGCATGGTCAAGTGGCTGGGTGAGCCGTGCAGGCAGCTTCACCGGCACCACCTGCTCCGCGGTCAGGGCGGGGGTGAACCGGTCGGCGGGGAAGGCCATGTCCAGGGACTGGTGGGGCCGGTCGGTGTTGTATTCGTGCCGGAAGACGTCCACGGCGGCTTGGACGGTGTCCAGGTCGGGCCAGACCGGCACCTCGTCGAGGAGTTCGCGGCGCAGGGTCTGGTGGAACCGTTCGACCTTCCCGGTCGTGGTGGGGGAGGCGGGTTGGGTGAGCCGGTGGATGATGCCGTTCTCTCGGCAGATCCGGTCGAACATCACCTCGCCGCCCTTGCCGAACCGGTCGGTGAACTGCTTGCCGTTGTCGGTCAGGACTTCCTCGGGCACCCCGAACCGCTGCAACGCGTCGGCGAAGGCCAGGCAGACGGCCCGGCCGGTGGCCCGGTGCACGACCTGGGCGATGACGCAGAACCGTGAATGGTCGTCCACCCCGGTGACGACCTTGGCCTCGGTGCCGTCGGCGAGCATGATCCCGCCGACGATGTCCATCTGCCACAACTCCATCGGCCGGGCCCGCTGCCAGCGCACATAGTCCTTACGGCCCCGGCGGCGCTTGGCCGGTTCGATCAGGCCGTGGCGGACCAGGATCCGATACACCGTCATCCGCGACGGCACCGGATCCGGACAGCCATGCCGGCCCAACTCGAACGCGATCCGTCGAGAGCCCCACCGCGGATGATGCCGGCGCAGCTCACACACCAACGCCTCCACCTCCGCCGATGCCTGATGCGCACACCCGTGCGGTCGCCGAGACCGGTCCTCCAACCCGACGAGGCCTACCTCGGCATACCGGGCCAACCAGGAATGGACGGTCTGACGGGACACCCCCGTCCGGGCTGCCACCTCAACGACGGGTTCTCCGGCTTGGACGGCGAGGACCGCCCGATACCGCTGCTCGACGACCGACAACTCCACCAGCGCCAATCCCGGCCTCCCCAGCCCGCGATGTCCGCAACCATCACGCGATGAAGAGAGCCGATATCGATCATGTCAAGCATCTGGTGGGACGCGAAGCATGTCCCGTGACGGGACACCGGCGGCTGGCGCGGAAGCGGGGAGCCCGAGCGGGCCGCAGCAGAACGACAGGCCGTTGACCGGGTGAGGGGTGGGCCGGCAGCCGGCCGGGCCGCGCGGCCACAAGTCCGCGCGGCGTAGGGGAGCGCACGCCGGCCGCGTCGGCGAGCTGGCGGCGGTCGCGGGGTCGCGGTTACTGCGCCTCCGGCGGGGGCGCTCCGGCTCCAGGATGGCCGGGGCTCCGTCGGCTGGTTGCGGTCCGTGGGTGGTTGCGTTAGGCCATCCCGTCTGCCATCGACCCGGGCGAGCCGAGCAGACCACCGCCCGACCCGCCAGCGTCCGCACAAGCCGTCAAGGTCCGCTTGACGTGGCGGGCCGGGCGGCGGCCCGCTCCCCAGAAGGGCGGGTCGACGGCAGACGGGATGGCACTTGTACCCGCATGGAAGGATGTGAGAGCTGTACAGGTCGGCTCTGGGTGGACGGGATAACGTGAGGGATCCGTTGGTTACCGCTGCGGGTGTGCTTGCTATTTCCGCTTTGCTCTTCATCTTTTATGCGGCCATTCGGACGGAATGGCCAACAAGTTACGTTTCGGCTTCCGCAGACGTTGGGCTGATTGTCAACCGAAACATCTGCCGATATCTAGCCTTCCTGTTCGTTCCTACATACGTCGTTACCTTGCTGGTTTCAACGACGGTAAGCTCGTTTGGCGGAACGGCGATGGTCTGCGCGCTCGGTGGTGCGGCGCTTCATCTTGCGCGGACTCAAGTCGTTTACTACTTCAAGACCGTCGTGCGGATCAAGAATCACACACGGCTTCCGTCTACGCTAGTGGTTATTGCGGCGATGCTTGGAACGCTTGGATCGGCTGCACTGGGGGGATTGGGACCTGGTCCCTTCACCGCCGTTGTGCCACCCATTGATGAGTTCTTCAAGTCCCTTTGGACCACCATATTTGTGGCGTTGCTAGCTGTGGTGGTTCTCCGGATTTCTCGGGACACTAGTTCGGCGGCGGCTCTAGTCGAAAGATCAAGGCAAGAATTAGGTGCGGACCTGATCAAGTTCGCCCGAGATGAAGCAACTCGGGCGGGAACTGATCCCGTTCTTGTTGAGGGCATCCTTCTGACCGAGAACCTGCAACGTCCGAGGTGGATCAGACGCCTTGAACGCTGGAAGGGGTTGCTCCAGCCGGAGGGCACGTATGGAGTCATGCAAGTCCATTCCGATGCCCCGATAGACGACAAGTCATCCGTGCGTCTTGCGATTTCCAAGCATCTCTGCGGTGTCGTAGTGCGTCGTAACGAGTGGGGCTTCTATGACGACGACTTGCGTCGGGTTCTAAGCAGTTACAATCCGAGCGCCGATTTCGTTAACGTGGCTCAGCTGCTCATTGGCGAGATATACTACGAGACTTACGGGCAAAAACAGGAAGACGAGGACCCTCTCGCCGACGAAGAGAAGTTGCAAGAACGCCTAACGCTTGCGCTTACCGTATGGGAAGAAATGGCAAAGCGGATAGTCGCAAAAGAGGAAGGTGTAGTTGACATTGCGCGCCTCTCGATTTCTGACCTACGCGCGATGGCGCATATTGTCGAGCGGCTCCCGGCCCCCAGAGATTCAGTGGACGAAGCAATGAGGGAATCCGCGCAAGCAGCGCTTAGGGCTTCAGACCTCGATGGGACTCTCGACAGCAACCGCACTTATGATAGTCGGTCCGGCTAACGGCCTCAGCCCTGCTGATGGCCTCCGACAGGCATCGGCGTGGCCGGCCAGCCACGCTCACGAGGGGAGCAGCACTCAGATCCAGAACAGGTCGGTGGACTAGAACCTCAGGCTGGGTGACCAACTGGGTGACGACTGGGGCGGCCGGCGCTGGACGCCCACGGACGGTGATGGACTGTTCCGGCAGCTCACCCCAGCTACTCGCCCAGCTCATCAACGATTGATCATTCCTTCACACCGAAGAAGTCGCCTCCGCCCATGCAACGTCTGGTCGATCGACGGAACGCCGGCCGCTTTGTCACACTTGAATCATGCGAAGGTCTCTGGGCGATGGGTGGTCGGTCGAGCTGTTCGGTGCATGGAGGCGGGAGTGCACCAGCGAATATGTCGCAACCTGGCGCGCGCCAGGTCGGACGATGCGCGTCTCCCCAGGAGACGAATGGCGCTGCGCCGACGGGGCCGACATCATCGCCTCGTTGGATGCCGAGCTGCCGCCAAACCCGACAGGCAAGGTAGGCGAGGGCGGCCGTAACGGGATCGGTCATCGCGCCGCCTGGCTCTACCGCCACGACGACGAGGTCAAGTACACGCTCTACGGCTACACCTTCGTTGGTGCGATGTACTTGGAGACGGTCTTTATCAGCGCAGACACCACTGACCTCGCATGGGCCTTCGAGGCTTGGCGATCAGTGACTCGATCGGCCGATTAGCAGGTGCCGCTCCCGGCCAGCGTGCCCGATCCGTGCCCGCTCTAGCGGTCAACAAGGGTTCGCAGGGGCACAATCGACTGGTCTCAGTCGCTGTTCTCTGGGACGAAGAGGCTACTTGCCCCGAAGGCCAATGTGATTCCCAAGCTGAGGGTTCGGCTTCCCAAGCGTGACAGCGGCCGTGAGCTGAGCCAGCATTATCGGGTGGCAGCGACCGAAGAAGCTCTCTGGTTACCTCTCGCCTCGGGCGCTCTGGGCATCCTGGGAGCCCTGGCCGGTGCCGGGATCACCCAGCGATGGGGCTTTGGGGAGTTCGGCCTGCACCGCGTTTACGGTCGGTGCCACGCCGGCAACGAGGCGTCGGCCCGGCTGATGACGCGGCTGGGGATGCGGTGCGAGGCGCGGCATATCGAGAGCTACTTGTTTCGGGATGAGTGGGCCGACCGGTTGGTGTTCGCGATGTTGGCACGGGAGTGGCTATCGCGGTCGGCGGCGCTCTCCGGCTGACGTGCGCTCCCTGAGGCGAGTAGCTGACAGCAACGGTGACAGCAACGAGCAGGGATGAGGACATCGGTTGGCGGCCGAGCGTAGACAGTTGCCCGAGATTGCGGATGCCGACGGATCCCTCCGGACGAAGTGCCTAGAACTTATAAGCGAGGGGTCAACGGCGTGCGACGTTGCGGGTACGGTCGATGGGGTGGCGGCTGGGCCGGTTCGCCTGGCCCGTTGAGCTTGGAGCGGCGTTATGGCCTCGTCCATCGATCCGCGTTTCGGTGCAGCTCTGCGTGAGTTTCGGGAGCGGCGTGGCCTGTCGCTTCGATCTCTGGGGCAGATCGCGCATCGGAGTAAGAGTCATCTGCACGAGTTGGAGACAGGGCTGAAGGCTCCGACAGCGGACACGGCGCGCCACCTGGACCAGATTCTCGACGCGGGAGGCGTGCTTGCTGGCCTGGTGGATGCGCCGGTCGACCACGCTGCCGAGGCCAGCGAGCTGCTTGCGAGAGTCGCTGCCAGTGACGTGAGCAGAGACGTGCTCGACCGGATCGAGCAGGGCGTTGACGATCTGGCCAGTTCCTATCCGACGATGGCTCCGGCGGATCTTTTGCCGTTGGTGCGGCGGCACCTCGCCTATGTGGGGCGGTTGCTCGATGGACGGGTCACTCTTGCCCAACGGCGTCGGCTGTTGATTGCCGGTGGCTGGCTGGCGGTACTGCGGGCTACCGTCCACATCGATCTGCGGCAGCGGTCTGCGGCGGCTGCTCACTTGCGAGCTGCTCGTGATCTTGCCGGGCATGCGGAGCATGGCGAGATTCAGGCATGGTGTCTCGAAACCCGGGCCTGGGACGTGTTGACTCAAGGTGACTACCGGACCGCACTCGATCTTTCCGATCAAGCTCAACGGGTCGCCCCGAAGGGTAGCTCCGCTCGCATCCAGGCGACTGCCCAGGAGGCCCGTGCGTGGGCGCGGATCGGCGACGTGGGTGCGACTCGGCGCGCGTTGGACCAGGTTGAGCGGCTGACGGCGAATCTGCCTGTTCCGGAGCGAGCCGAGCACCACTATCGCTACGACCCGGCTAAGGCTGCCGCGTATACGGCCACGACGCTGGCGTGGGCGGGTGACCCTGGTGCCGAGCAGGTGGCGCGGGCGGTGCTGGCGGATCTGGATCCGCACGGCGACGGGGGAGCGAGGCCCCGCCGGTCCGCGTCGGCCCGTCTCGACCTGGGTCTTGCCCTGGTCGCTGCCGGCCAGCCGGATGAGGCGGTGGCACTGGGGGCGCAGGCGGTGGCGTCCGGGCGGGTGGTGCCGTCGAACTGGTGGCGGGCTGCGGAGTTGCTGGCGAAGGTAGAGCAGTCAGGGGTGCCAGAGGCCGCGACATTGCGTGACCTGTGCATCGAGTACGCCCCGGCACGTCCACCAGCAGCGGACAGCACACCTGGTTAGCGGACAGTCACCTTCTGGATCCAGAACGCGCGCGGCGTGAGGCTTGACCTCTACATCGGGCGCGGATCGAGGCACATCAGCAGATGGCCCTCCGTGTCCTCAGGAGGGAGGGCCGGACAGATGGCGGTGGCTATTGGACTCCTGCGGCGAATAGTCAGCCGGTACTTCCCGTCGCCACCGGCGGTATCGGGGTTCGGCCAGCTCATCCAGACGATGGAGCAGGAAGCCGCCCGGCGGCGGCTGTTGGACCAGGCACGAGGCGTACAACAGCATCCGACAGCGGGCAAGGATGCGTCGATGTCGCGGGAGCGGCGCGTCTCGTACGACGAGTACCTGTCGGCCACCGCGTTGACGTTCGCCCGTCGGCATCGGCCGGTCTGGTCCTGGCAACTGTGGCGGCGGGTCTGCCGGTGCGGAGCCGACCTGCCGTGCCGTGCTCGGCACCGGATCCCGATCAGCCGGGGTCACTGGCCGCAGGAGGGCGAGCAGTGACCGGCGGGCCGGAGCGGACGATCCTCGCGGTGCACGTCCGAGGGCTCGATGGCATGTGCGTCGGCTGGCGGGCGTGGTGGTCGCGGCTGTCCCCGTACCCCTGCTGGCAGGTGGACTGGGCGACCAGTCGGCAGGCCCGCGCGAGCGTGGCCCGGTTCCTGGAGGGTGTGCGGTGACCACTCACGGCCCGGTGTTGCCGATCTGGAGCTGCGGCGGCTGCGACCTGCCGTGGCCCTGCCCCATGCGCCGGCGGGAGCTGCGCGCGGAGTACGCCGACGCTCCGGTGTCGCTGGCGCTGTACCTCGGTGGCTATCTCGTGCAGGCGGCCGAGGACATGCCCTGGGCGCCGGCCGGCGCACTGCACCGCCGCTTCGTCGGCTGGACGCGGCAGCCGGCGGAAGTACAGCAGCGGAGTACAGCAACCGTGCCGGCCGAACCAGGCCGGAGCGGGTTTCACCAGGCCGGATGACCTCGCATCGAGCCCGATCCAGCCGGCGTGCCGAGAGTTCACACCGAAGAGGTCACTGGTTCGATCCCAGTATCGCCCACGCAGCTCAGGCCACTTCCCGGCTCCGGGAGGTGGCCTTTCTGCTGCCCGTACAGGAGTACGCCAGCCGTCATTGTCCGAGCGATTCGCCGAGGCGTTTGAGGCATCCCTGGTCGCCTTGGACGAGACCTGGATGTCGATCTCCATCGTCACGGAGAAGCGGGCATGCCGGAGGATCTGGATGGCGACTCGCGGGTGGACGTCGGGGAGGGGGGCCGCCGGTGGCCAGTTC
Source organism: Micromonospora palythoicola (assembly GCF_036689795.1). Taxonomy (NCBI): domain Bacteria; kingdom Bacillati; phylum Actinomycetota; class Actinomycetes; order Micromonosporales; family Micromonosporaceae; genus Micromonospora; species Micromonospora palythoicola. The sequence goes on from NZ_JBAGKI010000068.1 coordinate 14,321, forward strand.
CGCCCCCGGGAGCCGCGTTGATGCCGGGCGAGGTTGGGTCAACTGCCACTGTGGCGGTGTCCGCCGGGGGTACTGCCGTGACACGAGAGCGGACCCGGTCTGTTCCGGCAGCGCCGCACGGGCCGTCAAGGCCCGCTTGACATGGGGAGCGAGCGGCGGCCCGCTTCCCTGCGGTATGGCTCGGACCCGCTACGGTGGCATCGCTCAACCGGGACCGTGGCACTGGGTGGATGGACCTCTGGCCGTCCCCGGGCGAGAGGCTGTGCAAGCCTGATCAACGATGTGATGGGGGATCGCTGGTGGGACAGCGGCACGTGCGGAAAATGTTGCGGAAGATGGCCAGCGGGCAGCCGGTGGAGGTCGAGCAGGTGGCCACGTTGCGCTCACTCGCCTATATGGCCGCTATTGCCGAGCAATTCGGTTACGCGTACACGGACACACGGCAGCGACACCGCAACGGACCGCAGCTGTTCTTCGTACCCGACCCCCGTCCGCAGGCCCGTGAAAGGGCCGAGCGGAACCGAGCGCAGTATCCGGATGCTTCCACCGGGGGCGCACTGCCCCCCGTGCCCGCTGACGTGCTGGATCTGTTCAAGGCCCGGATCAGCTACGACCTGGAGGGCTGGAACGACGACAAGCAGCGAACGTGGTTCCTCTATGTCGTCCTCACCGTGCTGTGCGCGATTCTCGGTGTGGGGCTCGGACGAGGAGGGACGTCCGCCACCGCCGCCGCGGCCGTCGCGGCCGTCGTCTGGGCGGCGCTGATGTCGGTCACCCTACTTTTGGTCTCCGTTCGTCGACGTAGACGGGCCAAGTTCGCTGCGATCCTGGAGGCGGCCGGGTTCACGCAGACGACTGAGCAGAGCGGTCGGGAGCGGTATCTGCCGTTGACGTACCAGTAGGCCGCACCACCGCGGCGCACGAACAGGGTGTCTCCGGTGGCGGAGACCCGGCCGTGCCCGTCACGTGCCGGTTACGTCGGTCAATAAGGGCCAACAGAACCCGATCACCAGTGCCGCCGCGAGCGCGTGTGGGGAGGGCGGCGGCGAAGAGTGCGCTCCGCTTCGGACGGTGGGGCTACAAGGCGGGTTCCACCTTGCCGAATCGCGAGATCGTCCGGGCTGATTCTGCGGCTCAATGCGAGTGCGGCGAGCCGGAGATCAGAACCGCGCGGGTCGCCAGGAGGGCCCCGCGATCTTCGGCGGTCCGATCAACGTGGGTTTGATGGCGTGCCAGGTGGCGCGCCACTGACGCGGTGGAAGCGCCAAGGTGGCACACGCCTCGCGCGCCACCTCCTCGGGGCCGCGACCACGCCACCGGGTATCGACGAAGACCTGGTAGTCACCGTCGATTTGAAGGGCGACCCGGAACAGCTCGTGATCGCGGTAGTCGTTGGCGACCCAACTGGTGCTGAGACCGTGGGCGCGCAACCAGTCGCGGTCGATGTCCGTCAGGACACGTCGTCCGGCTGTGCGCTCTGCCGTCTCCCACGAATGATCCGCGGCCACGCATGCGACTTCCACGTCGTACGCGGTGGCCGCGAAGGAGACGCCGCGGTTCATAGGCACCTCGATCGACCAGTCCCAGTGCACCAGTTCACCGTCCCGGGTGATGGTCACGTCTGTGGATCCACAGCCATACACGCCGCATTGGCAGCGGGCGATCGGGACGGTACGCGGCTGGGAGCCGGCCACCAGACAATTGGTGGGGACAAGGAGGTCGTACGGGTCCATCCCGAGTCCCGCCGCGGCAGAGGTCATCTCCGTACCATTGATGGACACCAGCACTTGGAATCCGCCTACGTCGCCGGGTGCCGGCGTTACTTCCAAACGTAGAGAGTCGACTCCTGGCCGGCGGGCGACTCCTCCGCCTGTTGCGAGCGCGAAGCCCGGGGGGACAGTGCCCGGGTAGGGGATCTTGAGTTCCTCGAGCGACTTGGCCACGAGTTGGCGGATATCCCACGACGGGTCTCGTACCGAAGCGCCCGCGAGTTCGCGCAAGGTCGGCGAGTCCAGCCCGTCGATCAGCGCCTGGCAGGCGGCATGGATCAAGTCCGTCAGGCCGTACCCGGTGTCAGCGTTCCATCGCGCCACAGCGCCGTACAGGCGTTGCTCCGCAGAACCGCTGCCCTCCTCAGTCACGTCGACCATCATCCACAGCCCCGGGGAGAACCGCACCGTCGTTCAGCGTCTGCCGCCCTCGCCGCATCCGCCCATCGGCTACGAGCGCGCCGCACGGCCTCGAGTATCTGCTCGACGGGGTACGGCGGTGTGGGCGCGCTCCAACCCGTGTCGGCCGGAGGAGTCCCGGAGCTTGTCATCGATCTGTCCGCAGATCCCGCTCGGGGTGAGCAGGCGATCGGGCAGTGGTTTGAGTCTGGGTGGCGGATGCTTGGGGGCTCGCCGCGGATTGTCGCCGATACACAGGCGGCGGGCACGTCTCTGCGGACGGGCAAGGACATCCCGTACGACGAGAGGTACCGCCCGGCCCGTACTCGCGCTGAAAGGCAGTTGTCGTGAAGCAGGCACCGGTTGTCCTCAGCCCGTACGACCCGCGGTGGGCTGTGCTGTTCGAGCAGGAGCGGGTCAGCCTCGAAGCCGCTCTGGGACAGTGGCTGGTCGGGCCGGTTGAGCACATTGGCTCCACGTCGGTTCCCGGTCTGGCAGCGAAGCCGATCATCGACATGATGGCACCGGTGCGGAGTCTGTCCGCGGCGGCAGCCGCCATCGAGGTGGTGACCGCTCTTGGCTACCGCAACGGAGTGCACCGCCCTGAGGAGGCGCACTACTTCTTCAAGCCGGAGACCGACAACTGGTGGGAACGTACCCACCAGCTTCATCTCACCGAGCCGACCTCCCTGCTCTGGCTGCGACGGGTCGCCTTCCGCGATGCGCTCCGGTACCGGGCGGACTACCGGTCCCGGTACGAGCAACTCAAGCGCGATCTCGCGCAAGCTCACGGCGCCGACCTGACGGCCTACGCCCGCAACAAGGACGACTTCGTCAACGAGGTCCTCGGCGTGCGCGACAGGACGCAAGCGCCGACCGTCAGTTACCCCCGGAACCCGTGACGGCCTCCGACACCCGACGGATGAGGCCGAGCGGGATTCTCGGTCCAATGGGAGGTGAGGACCAGTTCCCGGGACGGATCCACCCACAGCAGATGCCGTCCACCGCGAGGGCCTGCTACGCGTTGGCGACCGCATCATGATCGCCGCCTGACACGGCAGCGACAGGGTCCCGCCAGCGGTAGAGGTCGCGCAGCAGGCAGATCTCGGCACCGTGATGGATCAGCTCCCTGTTGACGTGCAGGATCCTGTTCTCCATAGGAAACCGCTCGGGACCCAGCGCGGGTGGATTGTCCAGATCAGCGTCCGACAGGTCGCGAACCCCCGCGTGCCATCTTCCATACATCTCATCGAGCTGTTCCAGTGCCTCGTCGGCGGTTCCCGCGTAGGCGAATGTCTCGGAGTCGGTGTGCTGGCCGCCGAAGTACCATCCGACCCGATAGCCCAGACACGAGACGATGACGTGCGCCAGCCGCCAGGCAATCGTGGTCACCGGCGCCGGCACCGGGCCAGGGGTCACCTGGTCCATCGTCCACTCGACCGCATCTTCTGGCATCGGTGCGGCCGACGTGCCCCGTGGGCGGATACTCCAGCAGCCCCGAACCGGCTCCCAGAAGTACTCCTCGTCGGTAAGACCCTCCAGCCGCGGCCGCAGGTTCTTGCGCCAGTACCAGTCCAACTGCTCCGAGAGCCGCTCGCCTCTTGCCACTCCCGCACCCTACGTACAACGGAGACCTGGCGGACGCCGGGCGCATGTCTGCCGTACGCCCGGTCCGTGCGGGTCGTCGCCGTCACCCGCTTCGCGTCAGTCGAACAGCCGGTCGAGCGCTTCCTGTTCGAGGTCGCGCCAGCGCTGGGAGTCCTTCAGCGCCTTGGCGATCTCCTTCTCGTCGAGGTGGTGGGCGCCCTCCTCGCGGATGCACGCGACGTTGAACGGCCCGCCGACCGACGGCGAGGTCAGATCCAGCGCTTCCAGCACCCGTATCACGCCAACCACGCCGTACTCGACGGTGCGGGTGGTCATCCGGAAGTGGGACAGCAGCGCGCCGGCCTGCTGGGCCATTGGCGCGCCGGAGCCGATGGCGTGGAAGCCGACGTCCTCGTAACGGCCGATGAGCCCGTTCGGGTTGATCTCCACGATCCACGGCGCGCCCTGGCTGTAGCCGGCCGCGAGCAGGTACGCCGACACCCCGCCGCCGTCGTCCTCGCCGGGCACGTCCGGGATGTAGTTCTCGTAGTGCTTCTTGAAGACGGGCAGGACGCGCTCCTGCAACTCGTCGCCGATGTCGGGTGCTTCGAGGATGGCGGTGGCCGAGTCCTCAAGGAGGGGGCGCAGGTCGTTGAGTACTCCCCGCGCGCCGCTGCCGCCCCAGGCGGCGCAGGAGCCCAGCGGGTGCAGCTTCCGGGCGGGGAAGCTCAGGCCACGGTCGCTGTCGGTGATCTGGGAGTCCGCGCCGATCACCACCCCGTCGCTGCAGACAACGGCGAGTACGACGGTCATGGGATCCTCCTGGGCGGGGGTAGGGGGTCGGGCGCGAGGTACCCGGCAGCCGGCCTGCCTACACCCGGCAGGTGTCGGAAGAGGTCGGTAGGGTCGGGCGTGATCGCGGCCCGACGGGGGCGGCGGTGCGTCCCGCGCTGCGCGAGGACGTCGCGGGTGGATTCCTTGCCGGAGTTGAGACCGTGCCGAACGGCGACGTGGACGACGAGCTGGTGTTGCGCGCTCTGGAGTGTTACGAGCGCGCGGTGCGCCGGGTGGCGCAGGACTTCGCCCGGCGGGGCGCCGTCATCCAGCCGATCGGGGTGTACCTGGACGCCCTCGACGTCCTGCTTGTGTGCTACGGCAGGCGTGGACAGGCGCACCGGGGCAGCGTGGGCAGCCTCCGGGTGACCGGCGAGCTGGAGCTGGCGGTTGTCGAGCTGGCCGACCTGCTGCAGGAAGAAGAGTTCGATGAGGGCGACACTGCCTGGCCCGGATGTCTGCCCGGCCACTCGCACCCTCCGATCGCAGCCCTCGTCGACGGGGTTGCCTGCTGGCAATGCCCGAAGAGCCACGCGTCGGTCTCGCCGATCGGTTAGCCGGCTGGATCACTTCGGGGCGGGACTCCAGATGCCCCGGCGCGCACGGCTGTCCGCGTGGTCCTACTGCACCGGCGAGACGCCCGGCTGGAGTGTCCGGGGTGGATCTCCGTCGTCCGAGTTCGTCGCCGGCGGTGTCCCGGCCGAGTCGATGACACCAGGCTGCGGTCCCGGCTGGAAGGCCACGTCGGTCACGTCGGCGGCCAGCTCGGTGAAATCGGTGCCGTACGCGGCGGGCTCGACGATTCGCAGCACCAGTGCGAACGGCCGGTCGGCGCCGAACCGGCGGTACAACTCGGGGTGGTACCGGGCCAGGTAGCGGGCGCCGGCGAGATTGCTGCCGGCGGTCAGGCCACCGATGAAGAACACCGGGCGTGCACCGACCGGGCCCCAGAACCGGGCGAGCAGGACATAGCTTGTCTGTGGACTGTAGACGTACTCGGTGCCACCGACAGTGAACGACAGTCGACGCTTCTCCTCGTCGAAGACCTCGTACGTCACGCCGCGGAGGATCGCGCGTACGTGGGTGACGCTGCGCGGGCTCGCGCCGCCTGGGCCGCCGACGCAGAATTCGGTCAGCCGGCCGATCTCCCCGGTCGGTTGGTTCTCGCCGACCCGGTCCGCACGCGCGCCGCATTCGCGGGCGATGGTCGCCAGTTCCACGAGCGCGGCGACGTCGCGGCGGTGCACGCTGAACTCGCGCGGCGACGAGGCGTGCCGGGACACCACCAGCAGGCAGCTCGCTCCGGCGGCGAGGCCGAAGAAGGCCCGGGTCCGGTTCAGCTTGCGCCGACGTAACAGGAACCCCGAGAGCCAGACGGCCGTACCGGCGATGACGCTCGCCAGCAGGTTGGTCAAAAGGTCACCCACGCGTTGATGATGTCCGATCCGGTCATGTCACGATCAGCGGCGGGGTAGCACGCCCAGAAGGGTCGCGGTCAGGGCCAGCTTCAAGGCGTCCTCCAACTCCAGGTGGAAGCGGGCAAGGCTTGGTTCGGCCTGGTAGGCCGCCTCCAGGCTGGGCGGGGGAGTGGCGTACGCCGCCAGCGAGCCGGCCATGACCAGCGTTTGCAGGCCGAACAGCTCCGCGTTCTCGTCCAGCTCCGGCAGATGCCGCTGGATCAGTTCGGCCATGGTGGCCAGGTGGGCCAGGGAGGCGCGCTTGTGGCGGATGGCGACCTCGACGGAGACGTTGTGTTCCAGGACGCTGCCCTGCGCGCCGAAGAGGTCGCACAGCACCACGCGACCGGAGAGTGAGCGGCTGAGGATCTCGGCCACCGCTACCGCCCGCTCGGCCATGGGTAGCTTCGCGTCGATGCCGTTGGTCAGCTCGGCTGTCAGGTCGGCCAGCCACTCCGCCAGGAAGCGGTCCAGCAGTTCCAGCAGCACCGCCTCGCGGGACTCGAAATAGCGCAGCACGTTCGGCTTTGCCAGACCCGCCCGGCGGCTGAGTTCGTTGAGCGTGACCGCGGCCACCGGCATCTCGTCGAGCATCGCCGACGCGGCGTCGAGGATCGCCCGTCGGCGAATCTCCCGCTGCTCCTCGGTACGCGCCCGCTGGAATGTCACGATCGCCATCCTAGCTTACGTACCGTCGGTACGTTGACAACGTACCGATAGTACTTTAGCGTTGTGGGTACAAGATACCTCCGGTACGTAAAGGGAGACTGGCATGGGTGAGAAGTGGACGACGGCGAACGTTCCGGACCAGCGCGGGCGGGTGGCCGTGGTGACCGGAGCCAACACCGGGCTGGGGTACGAGACCGCGAAGGCGCTCGCCGAGCGCGGGGCGGCCGTGGTGCTCGCCGTCCGCGATGTCGGCAAGGGTGAGCGGGCGGCGGCCCGGATGACCGGCGACGTGACCGTGCAGGAACTGGACCTGACCTCGCTCGACTCCGTGCGGACCGCGGCGGCGGCACTGCGCTCCCGGTTCGACCGGCTCGACCTGCTGATCAACAACGCCGGCGTGATGTACACCCCGAAGCAGACCACCCGGGACGGCTTCGAGATGCAGTTCGGCACCAACCACCTCGGCCACTTCGCGCTGACCGGCCTGCTGCTCGACCTGATGCTGCCGGTGCCCGGTTCCCGGGTGGTGACGGTCAGCAGCGTCGGTCACCGCATCCGGGCCGCGATCCACTTCGACGACCTGCACTGGGAGCGGTCGTACCGCCGGGTCGCCGCCTACGGTCAGTCCAAGCTGGCGAACCTGATGTTCACCTACGAGTTGCAGCGCCGGCTCGCCCCGTACGGCACCACGGTCGCGGTGGCCGCGCACCCCGGCGTGTCCAGCACCGAACTCGCCCGCAACAGCCCCGCGGCGCTCCGGCTTCCGCTCACCTGGCTCGCGCCGCTGATCACCCAGACACCGGCGATGGGCGCGCTGCCGACCCTGCGCGCCGCCACCGATCCCGCCGTGCTCGGCGGCCAGTACTACGGTCCCGGTGGACGCGGCGAGGTCATGGGCCACCCCCGGCTGGTCACCTCCAGCCCGGAGTCGTACGAGGTGGCCGTCCAGCAGCGGCTGTGGGCCGTCTCCGAAGACCTCACCGGAGTCACGTTCCCCGTCGTCGAGCCCAGGCAGAACGTCTCTCCCGCCGACTACCGCTCCTGACCCGCCTCGGCGATGAGCCGTGACGACGTGGCGGCATCGGTGGCGAACTCGCTGGCCTGGGACAGGGCATCCTGGAGCTGCGCGAGCCGCTCGGGCTCCTCGACGAGCTGAATGCTGCCGTCGAAGCCGTACACGAAGGCAAGACTTCCGTGGTCGCCGATCGTCATGACGGCGAAGGACGGTGCGGCGACGAATCGGGCGGCGGCGGTGCGGGGGATGATGCGGACCGATGGTGCCGCCGCCAGCCGCCGTAGTTGGGTGGCCAGCACCGAGGCGCCGCCGACCTGGCGGTGCAGCACCGCCTCCTGGATCAGGAAGGTCGTCCGGACGTGTCCGGTGCGACGGGTCAACCATTCCTGACGCTGGATGACGGAGGTGGCCACGTCGTCGGTCACGACCTGGTTGCCGAGTCGGACAGGTGCGAGCGCGGCGGCGTACTCGCGGGTCTGCAGGAGGTCGGGAATCCACGTGGCGGCGTAGACGTCGATGGTGGTCGCGGATCGTTCGAAGTGGGCGACCTGCTCGAACACCGCACGGACCGACGACGGCATGTTGAAGATCCGCCGGTCGCGACGGGAGCGTGCGATGAGCGCGAGTACCCGTAGTTCGTCGAACTGCGCCCGGTCCTCGACGCGGTAGAGGGCGAGCAGCGCACGCATGTCGTTGACGCTGACCCCGATAGCGCCGCTCTCGATGCGGACGACCTTGGACAGCGACCATTCCACCTCATTGGCCACCTGATCCTGGGTGAGCAGGCGTCGCTCGCGCAGCCGGCGGAGGCGGGTGCGGATCAGCCAACGTGCCACCGCGGGCGTCGGTTCCTCCTGATCCAGGGCGTGGTCAGGGTGGTGGCGATCGGGCATCATGGAAGACATGGTCGACCGTTCCGGCAACCGACGCACTCGGCGCTTTGACGTGCCGGCGCTGGCGGGTGCCGTGGCGATCGTGGCTGGCACGGCGACCGTCGGGCTCGCCACCGCCGACGAGCAGCTGTCGGTTGCCCAGATCTGCTGGCTGGTGGCCGGCGCGGCCCTCGGCACGGTTGGCATGGTGCGCCTGGACAACCCGGGCGCAGTAAAAAAAATCGCCCAAGGTTGCTAGCTGGCAGATTGCGGTATGGCTGTTTGCGGTGTGGCGACACCTACGCGAACGGGCCGTCCGGAGTGAAGGCGTACTCGGCGAAACGGGTGCCGATCCGTTGGTGGGCCTCGGGGCTCGGGTGCAGGCCGTCCGGTAGCGGAAGGTCGACGGCGTCGGCCGGGCCGTACAGGGTGGTGCCGTCGAGGTAGTGCAGGTTCTTGTCGGCGGCGCGTCGTTCGGCCAGCGAGCGCAGTTCACGCCGGATGACCTGGAGCGTCAGGCGTCCCAGCGCGACGTCCCCGGGCGTTCCGGTCGCGACGAAACGCACCTGGTCGGTGCCGATCGAGTCGGGGTCGATCGCGCCCGGCCCGGGGGTGTCCTCGTGGATGCCGCAGAACAGCGGCGAGATCAGCAGCAGCGGGACGTCCGGGTGACCGTCGCGGATGGTGTCGAGGAAACCGTGGACGGCGGGGACGAAGGTGCGCAGCCGCATCCCGTCGAGGTTCACCACGTTGATGCCGAGCTTGACGCTTATGTAGTCGGCGGGGGCGTCGCGGATCACGCGGGCCAGGAACGGGTCGACGAAGGCGCTGCCGCCCAGCCCGAGGTTGCGCAACTCGACACCGGCCCGGCGGGCGGCGACGGCCGGCCAGGTCTCGCTGGGCGCGACTGCGTTCGAGCCGTGGCTGATGGAGCTGCCGTGGTGCACCCACAGCGGCAGGGTGGCGTCGTCCGGCTCGATCGGGGCGTCCGACCGCAGGTCGACAAGTTCGACGCTCTCGTTGTGCGGCAGCCAGACCTCGATCCGGTGCCGGCCGGCGGGCAGCCCGGAAACCCTTGTCGTGTGCGCCGACCCGGGATGGAAGACGCTCTGGCCGCTGGTGAGGTCGACCTTCACCCGGTCGCCGCCGCCGAGCGGGTCGCGGAGGGCGAGGACGCCGTCGACATAGACGTCGATGCGGCCACGCGGTCGCTCGGCGCCCAGGTAGGTGATCCGGGTGGGGTGGGTCACCAGGTCGAGCGTGCTCGCCGCCGTCCGGAAGACGAGGCGTACGCCGGACGGCTGGCTCTCCATCGCGAGCAGCTGACCGTCCGGGAACTGCTGCCGTACCCAGGCCGGCAGCCGGTGTGGCCGGATGCCGCGCGGGGTGACCTCGGTCTCGGCGAGGCCACGGAGAAGATCGGATGGGACGGGCATCAGTGGTTCCCTTCGGTGGGCCAGGAGCGGAAGGCGGTGTCGAGCGCGCTCAACGCTCGCTGCCAGGAGAGGTCGGAGGAGGGTTCGCGGTGCCCGAAGCTGCCGTTGACCTCAAGCGCCAGGAAGCCGTTGATGGTCGCGCCGAGCAGCCGGGTGGCGTGGACGAGTTCGGTCTCCGGCAGCCGGTAGCCGCGGAGCATCGCCAGGGTCAGCGCGACCAGTCGACCGGCCGCGTCCGAGCGCACGGTCGATGCCGCCGCCGGCCGTTGCAGCGCGGCCCATCTGCCGGGGCACTGGCGGGCGTAGTCACGGTGCGCGTCGGCGAGGGCGGTGAGCGCGTCGCGCTGTGCCCGGCCACCGATGGCCACGGCGACCCGGTCGGCCAGCTCACCGAGGGCCAGTTCGTGGACGCTGTCGAGCAGTGCCGACCGGTCGCGGACGTGTGAGTAGAGACTCGCGGTCTGCACCCCGAAGTGGCGGGCCAGCGCCGACAGGGTGATCGCCTCGAATCCCTCCCGGTCGGCCAGCTCCGCCGCCGCGGTGGTGACGACCGACCGGGTCAGGTTCGCGCGTGCCATACCCACCACCCTACACCATGTAGCCATCAACCTAATGACCTTAGGTTCGGTGGTCGGCACGACGTACCCCGGTACGGTCGTCCGGGTGATGATCCGAGCCGTGCTGGACACCGACCTGGACGGGCTGGGGGAGCTGGCGGGGTCGCGGGACCGCGCCGAGGTGCGGCTCCAGGCCGCCCGGCGCGGCGCGGAGGAGATGTTCGTCGCCGTGGCCGCCGGTCGCGTGGTGGGTGTGGTGAGCGTCCGGTGGCGGGACGGCTGCGATCCGCCGAACCCATGGCTGTACGGGTTGGCGGTGGTCTCGTCGGCCCGTCGCCGTGGCATCGGACGGGCGCTCGTCGAAGCCGGTGAAGCGGCGGGTGCGGCCCGGGGAGCCGACGCCATGAGTCTCGACGTGGACGTCGACGAGGAGGCTGCCGTCTCGTTCTACGCGAGGTTGGGCTACGTGATCGTACGACCGCACCGGCACCGCTGGCGTGCGATCGACCCGGGTACGGGCGCGGTGACCGGGGAGGGCACGGCGTCAACCTGGATCATGCGTCGTCGACTCCGTGGCACCGACTGACCGCTCCCGGCGGCTCGGCGCCGGCTGCTCCGGGTCTCAGCGCTGCCAGGTGTCGAGGGCGTCCACCGCCGCCCGCACGAAGTCGTCCACCAGAGCGGGGTCGCCGCTGGTGCCTTCCCACCCCTCGTCGTGCAGCAGGGTCACCGCGTCGGCCACCCGTACCACGGCGACCTGCGTGGTCGTCGTCTCGCCCTCGACGAGGTCGCCCGGCAGGTTCCGCGCCGGCCGTACCTGGACGACGAGCAGTCCCTCGTCGCCGGCGTCGGGCAACGCCTCGCCGCGGACCTGCACGGTGTCGCCGTTGTCGACGGTGAAGGAGGCGCAGTCGGCGAGGGTCGCCCGGAGCCGCCGGAGGTAGTCCGCCGCGCCGTCACCGGAGAAGGTGAAGATCGTCTGTGCGATCGTGCCGTACGGCACGTTGGAGGGCGGATCGCCGGGCTGCCGGTAGCCGGCCATCATCGCGGCGCTGGCGGTGACCGACCGACCGCCGGTGCCGAACCCGTCGTCGCACAACTCGGGTACCGCGTCGGCGACGGGCATCGTGCGCGGCGGCAGCTTCCGCAACTCCGCGGGCAGTTCGAGAAAGGCCGACTTCGGGATGACCACCGTCGCGTCGGCCGTCGGAGTGGCCGTGGCCGGCTCGGTCGCCACGCTCGACGCCGACGGTGGTGGGGTGGCGGTCGAGCCGGGCTCGCCGGTGGTGCCGGCGCCCCCGCAGCCGGCGACGACCGCGAGGGCGCCGAGCAGGGGCAGCACCAGCGCCGTTCTCGCCAGGCGCGTCCGCCCTGCCTGCTGGTGCACGTGCTGGCTCATCGCGTCGCCTCCACCGTCGGATTGTGGCCTCCTGCCCATCGACGCGCCCGGCAAAACCGACGGCCGGGCGTGTCCCGGGCCGGCACGGAGCCGCCGCGACCGGCGGATCGCCGTACCCGACCGCACGTCGGGCGTCCGAGGCCGGGGAGCGGGCCTGCCCGTTCGAGTACGTGAATCCGTGGTTTCCAATTCGTCACGCAATTTGACCGGGCGTTGCGATGGAGTGCCTCTGATGTTAGCGCGAACATCGCTGCCGCCTGTGACCTCCGCCATGTTGACAATCGACGCAGGGGCGTCGGGTCACCGGTCACGACCCCCGCATTTATCCTGCCTGACCTCGCCATTCACGAGCGATCCGTGGGAGCGCTCCCGGATCCTGTCATTCCGGTCATTCAGGTCGCGACCCGAATGGTAGTGGCGACGACATTCTCCGGTAACCCCGGGCCGTGGCGTGTTCGCTACGTTCAGCACCGGCCGGCGGAAAGCCGGAAAACGACCTGGGAGTGGGAGCATGCGCAGAAAATTGATCCGGCGATTGCTCGCCGGGGTAACTGTGGGGGTGGTGCTGGCGCCGCTCGCCCCGTCGTCCGGGTCCGCGTCCCCGAGCGGGGACGTGGCGTGGACGCCGTGCGAGCAGGACGCGAGCGCCCTGTGCGGCACCCTGGAGGTACCGGTCGACTGGGCCGATCCGGGCGGGCCGACCATCGAGTTGGCGCTGGCCAAGCGGCCGGCGACAGATCCGGCGGTGCGCCGCGGGTCGCTGCTGGTGAACCCGGGCGGTCCGGGCGGCTCCGGTGTCGACTCGGCGCTGTGGGCCACCTACGGCGACGAACTGCGTCGTCATTTCGACATCGTCGGATTCGATCCACGCGGGGTGGCCCGCAGTTCACCGATCATGTGCACTCTCGACCGGATCAACGATTTGCCGGTCGAGCCGATCAAAACATCCAGCGCATTTTCCCGGATGGTCTCGGCGAGCCGGGCGTTGGCCGACGACTGCCGCGCCAACAGTGGGCCGGTATTCGATCACGTGGACACGCTCCAGGTGATCCAGGACATCGACGCGATACGCGCGGCCGTCGGTGACGCCAAGCTGAACTTTCTCGGAATGTCATACGGCACGTTGATGGCCCAGCAGTACGCGGAAATGTATCCGGGCCGCGTCGGCGCCATTGTGGCCGACAGCGTGATGGATCACAGCCAGGACGCGCGCGGGTTCGCCGTCACCCAGGCGGCCACCGGGCAGGATTCGTTCAACGAGTTCGTGGCGGGCTGCTCCCGGTTGCCGCAGTGCGCCCTGTACGGCCGCGACATCCGCCAGTTCTGGCAGCGGCTGCTCGACCGCGCCGCCCGGGGCGAGCTGCCGGATCCGGACGACCACAGCTACAAGATCACCCAGCGGGATCTGGTCAACTTCGTGTTGGGCAATCTCAACTACCAGCCGTACTGGCTGGAGATCGCCGCCGAGCTGGAGCGGGTCGACGCGGGACGGCCCTGGGGGACGTCGGCGGCGGTGGCCCGGGAGGCCGCCGACGAACCGCCGGTCGTGGTGCCCTTCGCGTACCAGGCGGTGCTCTGCCAGGACTGGAACCTGAAGGCGCGTGACGTCACCCAGTGGCGGTCCATCCTCGCCGAGGCCCAGCGCGCCGCACCGGACCTGCCGAACCCGCCCCGGGCGTCGGTCGGCGCGATCTGCCTGGGCTGGCCGACTCCGGCGAACAACCCGCAGCGGCGGATCAACCCGACGAACGGGTCGAAACTGCTGCTGGTCAACTCGCTGCACGATCCGGCGACCGGCTACAACTGGGCGCTCGGTGCCGCCGACCAGTTCGGTGACCACGCCGAACTGCTCACCTACGAGGGCTGGGGACACATCGTGTACGGCCGCGTGAGCTGCGCGGACGAGGCCATCGAGACGTACCTGATCGACCGGGTCGTGCCGGCGGAGGGAACCCGTTGTGCCGCCGCCCCGCCGCCGGGCACGACGTCGGCCCGTGGCCGGGCGCCGAGTCAGGAGTCCGGTCCCGCAGCCCAGCCGCCGGTGCCGCTGCGCGGTGCCCCGTCGCTGCCGACCTGGCTGTTCTAGCTGTCGGGTCCGGGGGTGGCCGGTTCGCCGAGGCGGGCCGACCACCCCCGACCTGGTCGGTACACCCCAGGCCGGAAGGCGTCAGGACAGTTCGTGGATGGTGACCGGGCCGGCGGTGTAGCGGACCGGGGCGAGCCGGGCCAGGTCGGCGGAGACCGGTCCGGCGTTGGTGTCGGCGAGCAACCAGCGCACCCCGTGGGTGTCGCGGAGCCGGGCCAGGTTGGTGGGGGTGGGATCGGTGAAGACCCGTTCGTTGAGGGCGAACAACGCCGGGTCGGGTGCGGGTTGTCGGGGGTAGCCGTGTCCGTCGCGGCCGTGGGCGGCGACGACCTCGTCGGCGTACGCCCAACTCTCGACCAGCGCGCGCCGGCCGCCCAGGCCGGTGACCCAGTAGGCGCGGGCGTCGCAGTGCGGCGTGGTGCGTACGGGTCGGCAGTGCACGTTGGTGGCGACCCGGTCGTCGGGGTCGGTGTGCTCCTGCAGCCAGAGTGCGGCCCGCATCTCGTTCTCGGACACCACGAGCTGCTGGTTGACGGCGCCGAACGGGTCCGCACTGGCGAGCAGGTGCCGCACCGGAATCTCCACTCCGGTGGCGATGCTGGCGCCGAGCAGTGCCGTGACCGTCCCGGCCAGCGCCGACCTGCCGAGCAGCGTGGTCCGCGCCGGGCGGCCCAGCCGGCGGAACAGGGCGGCACGGCGGGCGGTGACGGCGGCCCGGGGCCACGTGAGGAGCAGCGCCTCCACCGCGACGGCGAGCAGTGCGGCCAGGACGATCAGGGCGGCGTACCGGGCAGCCGACCAGCCGAGCGTGGTCATCCAGTCGTTGGCGGTGGCGACGCGTACCGACTCGACGGCCCGCTCCGCCCGGGTCAGCGCGGGCGGCGACCCGAGTGGCGGGGCGAGCAGTTGGGCGAGCAGGCCGAGGAGACCGGCCGTCACGAGCACCGGCCACCGCACCCGGATCCGGGCGAGCAGCCAGCAGGCGAGCAGCGCACCGAACGGGATGACGGGTAACCAGAAGTAGATCTGGCTGGCGGAGGGATGGTAGGTCAGCCAGGCCACCGCGAGGCCGGCGGCGACCGCACCGGTGAACAACCAGGCGATCGGATCGCGTCGGGTCGGTGTGGTCAGCAGCAGCCCGCCAGCCAGCCGGGGCGTCTGCCGCAGCAGCCACGAGCCGAACAGAGCCGCCGCGAGCAGCCACGCGGCCGTTCCGTCCGCCTCGGCCAGGCCCGGCGGCAGCAGCCCGCCGAACTGGGCGCCTTCGTCCGCACCGTAGGTCTGCTGATAAGGCACCAGAAGGCGGATCAGCCCGAAGGGCTGGGCCCGTAGGGTGCCCGCGCCGCCACCGGCGAACAGCCGGTAGCCGACGGCCATGGCAGCGACCAGCGATGCCAGCACCGCGAACACCCGCCACGGCACCCGACGGCGGCGGATCCAGGCGGCCAGCGCGGCGAGCCCGAGGCCGGCGATCAGGGGCGGCAGGGCGCTGGACTTGGCACCCGCGCAGGCCAGGCCGAGCGCCGGAACCAGCACCCAGGCCGGGCCGAGGGCCCGCCCGCGCAGCACCTGGACACAGACGGCGGCGAGCAGCATCAGCAGCGGCAGCGCGTACGTCTGAGAGAGGCTGCCGTACGACAGCGCGCGGGTCCACGGAATGTCCAGCGGCGAGCCGAACGTGGGTGAGGCGCCGAGGTACCCCACGGCGGCGGCCAGCGGACCGACCCACCACGGTCCGGCCAGTTCGCGGATCAGCGCGGCGGCGACCAGCGCGGCGACCCAGGCGACCGGCACCACCCACAGGTGCAGCAGCACCGTGGCCGGCGGCGCGCCGGTGATCATGCTGGCGCTGGCGATGTGCGCGTCGGACAGGTAGTGGTAGCGCAGCGGCTCCCCGGCCAGGTGTGGCAGCTGGAAGGGCATGTCCCGGGTGAGTTCGTGCACCAGTCCGAGGTGGTAGAGCAGATCCGGATAGTAGGCGTAGTCGGCCGGCGGCAGCGGCAACGACCGCCAGTTGGCGTAACCCCACCCGGCGATGAGCAGCAGCACCGCGCAGATCGCCCAGTGCCAGGCCAGCGGTGGCCGCCGACCGGGTCCGGTGCGCCAGTGCCGCCGCAACCGGGGTGCGACCAGGAAGACCACCACCACCGGCAGCGGCCACCAGCGCAGCAGGTGCTGGCCGCCGGTCGCGGCGGCGAGCGCCCAGGCGGCCAGTTCGAGCAGCAGGCCGGTGGCCGCGCCGTAGCCGAGATCCTCGGGCAGGTTGCCCCGGCTGCCGCGCAACGCCCGGTGCACCAGCGTTCCCGGCAGCACCACCGCCAACGTCCAGTAGGCCCCGAACGCCCCGACCTCGGCCACCGGGATGCCGCCGTCCCACCACACGATCGGCAGCACGGCGAGCACGACCAACCAGGGCAGCAGCGTGGCGGACCGACGTAGCGCGTCCGGGCCGCGGGCGGGTGAAGCCGCGTCGGCCCCCGGTGCCGCCGTGGCCTGCGCGGTTGCCGGATCCGGCCCCGCCGGGCCCCGACCGGGCGGTGCCGCCGTTGACACGGCGGACGGTTGCGAGTGGGCGGCGGGCAGCGGTGACTCAGCCACGGACGGCAGCGACCGGACGCGCGTCGGCCGTCCGGTGCTCGGTCCCGGTGGGCCGGTCGTCGGCGGTGTCCGACCCGACGTGAAAGGTCGGCCGGTTCTGCACGGCGGCGTAGATCCGGCCGACGTACTCGCCGAGCAGGCCCAGGCAGACCAACTGCACTCCGCCGAGCAGCAGCACCGCGACGAACAGGGACGTCCAGCCGGGGATGGTCACCCCGCGCAGGTGCCCGATGACGCCGAAGGCCATCAGTGCCAGACAGGCCAGGAAGCTACCCGTGCCCAGCCAGGTGGCCAGCCGCAACGGCGCGGCGGAGAAGTTCGCGACGCTGTCCCAGGCCAGCGCGATCATCCGGGGCAGTGGGTACTTCGTCTGACCGGCGTGCCGGGCCTCGCGCACGTAGCGGACCTCGGCGCTGGGGAAGCCGAGGGCCGGGATCAGCAGCCGGTAGACCGGGTTGTGTTCCGGCAGCCGACGCAGCGTCTGCACCACCTCCCGGCTGACCATCCGGAAGTCGCCCGCCTGGGCCGGCACCTCCGCGCCGACGATCCGCCGCATCAGCCGGTAGTAGATCCGCGCGGTGTGCCGCTTGAAGAAGGTGTCGGTGCTGCGGTCGGCGCGTACCCCGTACACCACGGCGGCGCCCGCCCGGGCCAACCGCAACATCTCGGCGATCGTCTCCGGTGGATCCTGGAGATCGGCGTCGAGGCTGACCACCCACCGTCCGCGAGCCCGGTGCAGGCCGGCGGTCAGCGCCGCCTGATGGCCGCTGTTGCGTCGCAACCGGACGACGCGCAGCTGCGGCCAGTCCCGCGCCCGCGCGGTGAGCAGCGCCACCGTCGCGTCTCGGCTGCCGTCGTCGACGGCCACCACCTCGTAGTCGACGTGCAGGTCGTCGAGCACCGGCCGGAGCCGGGCGACGAGGCCGTCGATCACGGCCTCCTCGTTGTACATCGGCACGACCACGGACAGGGTCGTCTCTCCGGTCACGTCGGATCGCATTGTCTGCCGGCCCCGTCCCACGCAGAGTCCACTTCGAGAGCGCCCGCACAAAGCGAGCAAGCGGTCACCCTTCCCCGGGAAGTTGACTCCCGCCCGGCGCTGGCGTTAACGGCCGGCGAATCCCGCCTGCCGCGTGAATGGTCGGGCCGTCATGTCGGGCAGGGCGGGGCGGTCGCGCCGTGGGGGCCCCCCCCCCGGGGGGGCGCCGGCCGGGCCCGCCGGGGGAGGCGGGGGGGGGGGGCCGGGCGGGGGGACCCGGC
>NZ_JBAGKI010000069.1:0-30106 GCF_036689795.1 Micromonospora palythoicola
CCCCGGGGGGGGCCCCCCGCGGGGCGGTCGTGGGCGCGTTTTGGTGCCGGGGGGGGCCCTCCCCACGCCGCCCCCCCCCCACACCCGTTCAAGCCACACCGGCTCCGATGCCAGATGAGGGCCGGGTGCTCCTGCTCGCGGTGTCAGAGGCTCGCCACGGCGTGTCAGAGCGCTGTCAGGTCGGTACGTGTTCGCTACGGCTGACACACGCCGGTTGGTAGGTGCGGGACCACACGAGCAGCACTGCAGGGCTGGTGCGGGTCCTGTCCGCCGTCGAGCAGCGGGGGCGACGCCGTGTCGCCTCGGGTGCCGCGCCATCGCATGCGCTGACACCTCATCGATGACCGCTTCCACCCAGTAAGGGAGGCCGAGCTCCTCCCGAGGCAGGTGCGGCCTGCCGGCCTCGCGCTCGACGGCGGCCCCACTGTTTCGGCTATCGCCTCGCCCGATGAGCGGCGGGGTGGGAGGTGAACCGCATGTTCCATATCCGCAGCACCACGATTATCCGTTCTCCGAGGTTCCACCGCGTCGCCGGCACCGTCACGGCGGCGGGTATCGCTGTTCTGGTCCTCGCCGCGCCGAGTGTCGCCCACGCCTCGGCAGGCGACGGGCTCTATCTGGCGGCGAACAGCTTGCCGGTCGTCATCACCAACCTCCGCAATCTGATCATGGGGTTGCTGGCCGGGATCGCCACCCTGTTCCTGGTGCTCGCGGGGGTCTACTGGGCCACCGCGGGCGGTGACCCCGGCCAGGTCGACAAGGCCAAGAGCGCGCTGCGTAACGCCCTGGTCGGCTACGGCCTGGCGGTGCTCGCTCCGGTCCTGCTGCAGCTGATGCAGGGCGTCGTCGGGGGGTGAGCCGTGAGTTGGATGATGGGTCCGATCCTCGACCAGGTCGTCGAGTGGCTGATCGAGGCGGTCCTGGCCTGCCTCAACGCGGTGTTCGGTTTGATCACCGATGTGCTGCTCACGACCCCGCAGGTCACGGCGCTGCCTCAGGTGCAGGCCTTGACCGGCCGGTCGATCTGGATCGTCGACACCGTGTTCGTTCTGGTGTTCGTCGCGGCCGGCGTCATGGTCATGGTGTCCGGCGGCAACGAGCAGTCCCGATACACCGTGAAGGATCTCGCGCCGCGGCTGGTCGTCGGGTTCGTCGCCGCGCATGTCTCGCAGCTGCTGTGCGGGCAGCTGATCACTGTCGCCAACGCCCTGGCCGGGGCTGTCAGTAAGGGCACCTACGACGGGGACAGCGCGTTCGCGGCGGTGCGCCGGCACGTCGACGCCGGGCGTGACGCGACCGCGTCGCTGCTGTTCCTCGTCCTCGTGTTGGTCATCACGGTGCTGATCGTGATGACGGCGTTTCAGCTGATCGGCCGGTTCATCGCCCTGCTGGTGATGACCGCGATCGCTCCGTGGGCGTTGGCCTGCCATGCCGTGCCCGCTCTGGAGGGCATCGCCCGGATGTGGTGGCGTGCCTACGGCGGTTGCCTGGTGATCCCGACCGCTCAGGCGTTCACTCTCACCGCCGGTCAGTGGATGCTGCTGGACGAGGCTCATCTGCTGCCCGTCCTGGGACTGTCGGTCGAGCCCGGGGGTGTGCTGAACCTGTTCATCGTGATCGTCCTGCTGTGGACGACGGTGAAGATTCCCGCGCTGGTGGGTCGGTGGGCCAGTCAGGGCGGCCGTGGCCCGACGGCGTTCCTCGGCACGGTCGTGCGGGTCGTGGTCGTGCAGCAGGTCGCCCGCAGCATTCCCGGCCTGTCCGCCATCAGAACACTCCGGAGATGACCGACGACCGCGGCGGTCGCTGTCGCGCGCGTCGCGACCTATGGGGTGGTGGTGCTGAGGACGCGAAGGGCTCCCTCGGTCAGGATGTGGCTCGCTTTGACCGCAGTGGGAACGTTCGGCGCGTCCAGCCAGGCGGGGTCGTGGTCGGGTTCCCATCCGACGATGTCGGCCGCGATGGCCAGGGCCTGATCGTCCTGACCCCGTACGAGGGCGTGCGCCAGGTTCAGGTAGGCGCCTGGTCGTGTCCCGTCGAACTGGTCGGCCATGCCGCGGATGAGGTCGCCGACCTGGTGTGCGTGGTGGGGGTACAGCGCGGTCAGGCACGCCAATGCGTAGCGGATGGCGGCGGGTTCGCTGTCCCATCGGGCCAGCAGCGCGGGAAGCTGCGCGCCCACGGTGCGGTGCACCTGCTGGACCCGGTCGTCGACCGCGGGTGGCCGGCCCTTGTAAGCGGCGTAGTCGGCGTCGCCGAGGAGCTCCTCAGCGCGCCGGCCGGCCGCGATGAGCAGCCACACGTGCAGGTCGAGCCGCTGTTTGGCCGGCAGCGCCCCGGAGACGATCATGCGGGTCAGGAACGGCAGCGCCGGGGCGGTCGCCGTGTAGCAGGTGCCCTGGTGCAGCAGGTCGTCGCCGAACAGTTCGTCGAGGGTCTGCTCCCAGTCGCCGTACGGGTCGGCCAGTGCCCGCACCAGGTCGGGGACATCGTCGGCGGTCCCGTGGGCGTGGGTCAGATCCGCCCAGGCGATCTCGTCCAACCCGGACAGGTCGATCGGCACGTCCCGCACCTGGTCGGGTGCCAGGGCCAGGCTCGCGGACGGCGGCGCCTCGCCGATGACAACGTCGGGCACCGGCGGCCGGGCACCGGGGTTGGTGTGCTCGATCGGGGCGCCGGTCGGCCGGATGCGCTCGAGCAGGGACGGGTCGCAGCGGCTGCCGCCGTCGGGATAGCCGTCGTGCCGGCGGGCTACCGCGGCAGCCTGCCTCCCGACCGCGTCGATGGTGCGGTGTCCGGCGGCGTCCGGCGGGTAGGGGCCCTCGTCGAAGGCCGTCACGGCCCACCCTGCCGCATGGCGGGCCGGTCTGGCCGTGACCAGGGCAAAGCCGTACGCGGCCAGGTCCTCTGCCAGCGCCCGCGCCTGCTCCTCGCCCGGCACCACGAACGCGTGGGTGCCGGCCACCGCAGACCAACCAGTCATCGCCTCGGGTCCTTCCACGATCGTCGCCCGCCGACGGGGGCCCACTGCTCGGGCAACGGGAGCCCGGTGCCCTGTTTCACCCCCGCACGCGCAGGTCCGGGCGTTGGTGCCGCGCCACCAGCACCACCGTCTAGCCACCCACCACACGAGAAGGTGAGTGATCATCAGTGAGTACGAAGAGTAGCGCCAGGGAGGAGCCGTACCGGGCGCGGGTTCCCGCCGACGTCGACGCGCCGGACAAGGTCGCCTACGGGCTGACCTGGCGGCAGCTGGCCATCCTCGCGGTCGCCGGGCTGCTGGTCTACAGCGCCGGTAGCGGGCTGCGGGCCGTGCTGCCGCTTGAGGTCATCGTCGTCGCCGGCGTGGTCGTCGGCGGTGTCGTGGTCGGCCTGGTCCTCGGCCGCCGTGACGGACTGCCGATGGACGTGTGGCTGCTCCACGCGTCGCGGCACTCCCGCAGCCCGAAAGGCCTCGCGCCGGCAGGGGAAGCCGCGGCCGTCGTGCCGGAGTGGGTGCAGCCGCCGACGGCACGTGTGCCGCTGCCGGCGCCGCTGCGGCTGCCCGCGGCCGCGATCGACGACGGCGGTGAGATCACCGTGGGCGGTGACCGGGCGGCGATCGTCGCCGCCGGGACCGTCAACCTGACGCTGCGCACCGCCGACGAGCAGGCCGCTCTCGTTGACGGGTTCGGTCGGTGGCTCAACAGCCTGTCCGCGCCGACGCAGGTGCTCGTGTCCGCGCAGCCGGTCGACCTGGCCTCCCACGCCCGGGCGGTGGCCGATGCCGCCCGCACGCAGCCGCACCCCGCGCTGGAGGCCGCGTGCGCCGATTACGCCGGCTTCCTCGCCGACCTGGCGCAGCGGCGGGATCCGCTGCGCCGCCAGGTCCTCGTGGCCACCCGCACCGGCGGCGGTGACCAGGGTGCGCGGCGCCGTGGTGACGACACTGTCCGCGCGTTGTCCGGGCTCGGGGTGGCCGCCCGCGTCCTCGACGGGTCGTCGGCCACCGCGGCGCTTGCCGCTGCCGCCGACCCCTACCGGCCGCCGCGCCCGGGTGGCCTGGCTGCCCCGGACACGGTCATCACCGTCACCGCCCACCACACATCCGCTGGAAGGAGAACCCGGTGATCAGCATTCGACGACTGCGTCCCCACACGACTGTTTCCGGTGATGGTTCGGCCGGTCTGGCTGGCGCGGTCGGGCCTGCCGCGGTTGAGGTGACACCGCGGTGGCTGCGCGTCGGGGACGGCTACACCGCCACCCTCGTGGTCACCGGCTACCCGGCCGAGGTCGGACCCGCGTGGCTGGAACCGCTGCTGTCCTACCCCGGACGGGTCGACGTCGCCCTGCACATCGACCCGCTGCCCGCGCCGGTCGCCGCCGCCCGGCTCCGTAAGCAACGCGCCCGGCTGGAGTCCTCGCGGCGTCTCGACGCCGACCGGGGCGCCCTCGCCGACCCCTACACCGAGGCCGCCGCGGCCGATGCCACCGACCTGGCCGACCGGCTCGCCCGCGGCGCGGCGAAGCTGTTCCGCGTCGGCGTGTACGTCACCGTGCACGCCCGTACCGAGGAGGAACTGGTTCAGGCGTGTGCCCGGGTGAAGGCCGCCGCCGCGTCCACCCTGCTGGAGGTGCAGCCGGCCACCTGGCGGCAGCTCGCCGGCTGGACCACCACCCTGCCGCTGGCCTGCGACGGGCTGCGGATGCTCCGCACCATGGACACCGACGCGCTCGCCGCCGCGTTCCCTCTGGCCTCCCCCGACCTGCCGGCACCGCTGCCCGGTGACCCGGCGCCCACCGGCGGGGTGCTCTACGGCATCAACCCGACCGGCACCGGGGTCGTCTGGTGGGACCGCTTCGCCCAGGACAACTACAACGCCGTGGTGCTGGCCCGATCCGGCGCCGGCAAAAGCTACTTCGTCAAACTGGAAACGCTGCGGCACCTGTACTCAGGCGTCCACGTGTCGATCATCGACCCGGAGGACGAGTACCTGCGCCTGGCGGACACCGTCGGCGGCACGATCGTGCGGCTCGGCGCCCCTGGTGTGCGGATCAACCCCCTCGACCTGCCCGCCGGCGACACCCGCCCCGACGTGCTCACCCGCCGCGGACTGTTCCTGCACACCCTCATCGCCGTCCTCGTCGGCGGCCAGCCGCCACCGGCCGAGCGGGCAGCGCTGGACCGTGCCATCCTCGCCGTCTACCGGCAGGCCGGCATCACCGCCGACCCGCGCACCCACCAAAGGCCCGCCCCCCTGCTGCGGGACCTGGCCACCACCCTGACCGCGGACACCGACCCCGCCGCCCGGCAGCTCGCCGCCCGCCTCTCACCCTGGATCGACGGCTCGTTCAAGGACCTGTTCGACGGGCCCGCCACCACCCGACCCGACGGCCACCTGGTCGTCTGGTCGCTGCGGCAGCTGCCCGACGAGCTGCGCGGCGTCGGTACCCTGCTCGCCCTCGACGCGATCTGGCGGCAGGTCGACGCCCCACCCGCCGACACACCCCCACCGCGGCGGATCGTCGTGGTCGACGAGGCGTGGCTGCTCATGCGCGACGGCGAAGGCGCCAAGTTCCTGTTCCGCCTGTCCAAAGCCGGCCGTAAACGCCACACCGGGCTGACCGTGGTCACCCAGGACGCCGCCGACGTGCTCGGCACCGACCTCGGCCACGCCGTCGTCGCCAACGCCGCCACCCAGATCCTGCTGCGCCAGGCCCCGCAGGCCATCGACGCCGTCGGTGACGCCTTCGGCCTGACCGCCGGTGAACGACGCCTGCTCCTCACCGCCGACCGGGGTCACGGCCTGCTGATCAGCGGCACCAACCGCACCGCGTTCGAGGCGATCTCCAGCGACACCGAGCATGCCCTGGCCACCACCCACCCCCTCGACCTGGTCGACACCGACCACGTCTAAGCCCGCTCTCCGACACGGCAGGCGGACGGCGCCGCACCCCAGCACGGGTGCGGCGGCGTCCGCCTGCCGTTCGCCTCCCCCTGCGAAGGACACCCGCATGGCAACCCATTGGCTTTCCCTGTCACCATCCACTGTCGATCCGGGTCCCGACTCGACGATCCCTGCTCCACCGGTCACCGGCTGGGTGCTGCAGGCCGCGCACTGGGCCGTTGACCGGCCCTGGCTGCTCGGCGCCGCCGGCCTCCTGCTCTGCGCCTGGGTCGCCGGGCGGAACCTTGTCGCGCTCTGGCGACACCGCTACCACGCCGCCGGTGCCCGGCTGATCACCATCGCCGCCCCACCTGAGGTCGACCAGCACGGCGCCGCCGCCCTGTGGGCGAACCTGGCCGGCATCCTCACCCCGTCACGCCGTCGCCGGCTGCTCTACGGCATCCCGCACATCGTCTGGCAGTACGCCTGGACCGGCCGACGACTGGTGATCTCGGTGTGGGTGCCCGGCACGGTCCCGAACGGGGCGGTCGAAGCCGCCGTCCGCGCGGCGTGGCCCGCCGCGGCCACCACGACCGCACCCGCCCCGGACCCGATCCCCACCGAGGCGGCCGCGGCGGTGGGTGGGCATCTGCTGCCCGTGGCCGCGGAGTGGCTACCGCTGGCCGCCGACCATGACGCCGACCCGCTGCGCGCCCTGATGGCCGCCGGCGCCCAACTGCACGCCGGTGAGCACGCGTGTGTGCAGATCCTCGCCCGTCCCGCCGCGGCCCGCCGCGCTGGGCGGGCACGCCGGGCCGCCGGCCGGCTGCGGCAGGGCACCAGCGGCGTGCCGTCGGTGAATCTCGCCGGACCGCTGACCGAGCTGATCGGTATCTTCCTGCCCGGCCGATCCAGCTCCCGCGGCAGCGTGGCGCCGGTCGGTCGCCGGGATCCGACGGTGGAGCGGGATGTGCGGGCGGTCCTGGACAAGACGTCCCACCAGCTGTGGGAGACCGGTATCCGGTACGCGGTCGCCGCCCCGCCGTTGCGGGACGGCACGCTGCCGTATCACCGGCTGCGGGGAGTAGCCGACGCGGTCGCGTCGACGTTCGCCGTTTACGCCGGCCGCAACCGCCTCGCGCACCGCACCCGGATGCGCCGCCCCGTCCACGTGATCGCGGCGCGGCGCCTCGGACTGGGGTTTCTCGCCTCGACGCCGGAGCTCGCCGCGATGGCGGGGCTGCCGCGTGACCTCGCCGTGCCCGGACTGGACCGGGCCCGCGCCAAGTCGATGCCGGCCCCGGTCGCCGTGCCCGGGGGTGGGCGGGGCCGCAAGGTGCTCGGTGACGCCGAGGTCGGCGGGCATGCCGTCGCCCTGTCGGTGCCGGACGCCCGCTACCACACCCATCTGGTCGGTCAGACCGGCTCGGGTAAGACGACTCTGCTGGTCAACCTGATCGTCGATGACATTCGGGCCGGCCGCGGCACGGTCGTGCTGGACCCGCACGGCGATCTCGTCCTCGACGTCCTCGACCGGATTCCCGCCACCGTGGCCGACCGGGTGGTGCTGTTCGATCCCGCCCAACCCAACCCGCCGGCGATGAACCCCCTCGAAGGTGACGACCATGACCTGGTCGTCGACAACCTCGTGTCCATCTTCGGGTCGATCTTCTCCAAAGCGTGGGGGCCGCGGATGGACGACGTGATGCGGGTGTCGTGCCTGACCCTGCTGCGGCACGCCAACGTCACCCTCCAACACATCCCGCCCCTGCTCACCAGCGCCCAGTTCCGGTCGGCGATGACCGTCGACCTGGACGACCCGGACGGGCTGCACGGCTTCTGGCAGTGGTACGACGACCTGTCCCCCGCGCTGCGCTCACAGATCATCGGCCCCGTCCTGGCCCGGCTGCGCGCGTTCCTGCTGCGCGACTTCGTCCGCACCACGATGCGCTTCCCCCGGTCCAGCTTCGACATGTCGGCAATCCTCGACGGTGGGGTGCTGCTGGTCCGCATCCCCAAAGGCGAGCTGGGGGAGGACACCAGCCGGCTGCTCGGCTCGCTGATCCTGGCCCGGGTCTGGCAGGCCGCCACCGCCCGCGCCAGCATCCCCGCCGAGCGGCGCAGGGACTGCGCGATCTACCTCGACGAGGCGCAGAACTTCTTGACCTTGGCCGCGAGTCTGGACACGATGCTGGCCGAGGCCCGCAAGTACCGCCTCGCGATGACCCTCGCCCACCAGGATCTCGCCCAGTTCCCCCGCGAGCTGCTCGCCGCCGTGTCCGCGAACGCCCGCAACAAGATCTACTTCAGTGTGGCGCCGGAAGACGCCCGCGTGCTGGCCCGGCACACGCTGCCCGAGCTGGACGAGCACGACCTGGCCCACCTCGACGCGTACACGGCGGTCGGTCGGCTGGTCGTCGACGGCCGGCAGACACCGGCGTTCACCCTGCGGACCCGCCCGCCGCTGCCGGTCATCGGCGAGGCCACCGCGATCCGCCAACAGGTCGCCACCGCGGTGCCCGCCCAGGACCCGTCCGCGATCGACGCCCTGGTCAAACGGCACAGCCAGCGACCCGACGACCGGCGGCGCAGGCCCGCCAGGAACTCGCCCTGACCAGTCCTGTCACCGCAACAGGTGTCGGCTTCCGTGCCGGGATCCCCGACGGGATCCACCGCCCCTTCCACCCCTCACCGATGACGCCGGCTGACAGAACTCGTGACCGCGCTGTTCGTGCCGCACTGCGGCCTGCTGACCGGCCGGTGCCATCGAATGCTGCTCAGACACCCTCCGGAAGGAGGGCTCACTCTCCCTAGGAGCACCTGCCCGTGTCCGGTCGTCTTCCGCCTCGCGCCGCCTCGTCCGACCCGTACCGGCACACCCGCCGGCTCACCCCCCGGGACCGGCTGCTGCTGTCCTGGCTCGCCGAGCACTACCTGCTGTCCACCCGCCAGATCACCAAAGCCCTGTTCCCGTCCGACCGCAGCGCCCGGCTGCGGCTGACCCTGCTGCACCGCATCACCGCCGTCGACCGGTTCGTCGACACCAGCGCCGCCGACTCCACCCAATACCTGTACGCGCTCGGACCCCTCGGGCTACGCCTGCACCGCGACGCCTACCACGACCCCGACAACCCCGCCGCCAAACCGCCCCGCAGCAGCCGTAACCGGGCCGACCGCATCCTCGGCAGCCGCAAACTGCGCCACCTCCTCGGCGTCAACGACTTCTTCACCGACCTGATCGCCCACACCCGCACCCACCCCCACGCCCGCCTGCACCGATGGTGGTCCGAACAACACACCACCAACGCCTACGGCGCCGCCGGGATCCAACCCGACGGCCACGGCATCTGGACCGTCGACGACACCACCGTCGGGTTCTTCCTCGAACACGACAACGGCACCGAACCCCTCGGACGAGTCCTGGCCAAACTGCGCGCCTACCAACGCGTCACCGAATTCGGCCCCCGCTACCCCGTCCTGTTCCGGCTGCCCAGCCGGGCCCGCGAACGCCACCTCCTCGACGCGCTCACCGACGCCCCCACGCCGATGCCGATCGCCACTGCCGTGCAGGGCACCGACCCCGCCGGACGCGTCTGGACCCTCACCAGCGACCCCGACCGGCTGCGGCACCTGCACGAACTACCCAGCGACCACGGTCCGCACGCGGCCACGAACCCGAACCGTTTCGTCGCCTGGGATGCGGAGATGCCCAGGCCGCCGTGACTACCCGCCGAAGGTGACGCATCCCAGCGACCGTGAGAACACCGCGTTGGTCGCGCCTCACCTCGCTGTCATGAGGTACTTACGCCCGAGGACCGCAGGGCACTGGTCGGGCTACAGCAATTGCGCCTACGCGACAGCGGCTGCCCCTGTCGCCGCGGGACACTTGGTGCAGCGGATTACCGTAGCGGTTGCGGATCAGCCGCAATGCGTGTCACCTGCTTGGGGGCTGCGATGTCGGGGATCGAACTCATCGCCGCGGCGTTGGCCGCAGGGGCCCTCGCTGGCACAACGGGGGCGGCCAGCGACGCGGTACGGGACGCCTATGCGGCGCTGAGTGGCCTGCTACGTGCCCGACTTGCCAATCGGCCGGGGGCGCAGCAGGCGCTCGAGGTGCCCGAGCCCGACCCGGACAGCTGGGTCGCCGCGATCGGCGACGATCTGACTGCAGTCAGAGCTGACCAGGACGAAGACGTGCTCGACGCGGCTCGGACATTGCTGGATGTGACCCGGCCACCCGGTCACCAGCAGGTGTACATCCACAACAGCAAGGGCGTCGTCGTCGGCCACGACAACAAGAACAACTTCACGTTCAACGGCTAGTCACCTGACCCAGATCGGATTGATCCGTGTGGTGCGGCTCCAGGTCACCGTCGGGTCGATCCCGACCGCCACTCCGAAGCCATGCTTAATGGTCAATGCGCTCACTCGCCCGCGGACCTGAGGCGGGGGCATTCGGACCGCCCAGGCGGCAACCTCTTCCTCGGAGACCAGCCGACTTATGTCGATTGCCCGCACCGCTTGTGCCACGGTGGTCGGCAGCCGGCGGCGGGCCTCCTCCGCAGCCTCTGCATTCTCCGGCGAGTCGTCGCGACACAGCGCCAGGTCGGCTCGCACCCGCGGGTGGCGCAGCAGCGGCACGAGATCTACCTCGCAGGATGTCATCCGGTGGACGTAGGTCAGGTCCACCTTGTTGCGGTCTCCGACAGTGATCCCGGTGCAGTTCCAGATATTGGTCAAGAATCCGTGGTGCAGTGATGTCTCGACCACCCCGCCTGCAACTGGGCTGTGGCCGGACGTGCGTGCCGGGTTGTAGCGCCAGACCGACCAGTTGAAGACGGGTTCTCCGTCGTCGATGTCGATCAGTTCGGCTACTTCGATGATCGGGCTGTCTACCACACATCGGTGTTCAACGTTGAGCCGGTTGTGGGCACCCCACATCACGCCCACCGAGTCGCGGATCGTCACCTCCGACACCGGTCCAGCCGGCATCCGCCCGTCGATGTGGCCGCGCGCGTCGGGAGCGACCACTGCTTCCGGCTGCAGTCGTGCCGCCTTGGCGGCGAGTGCGTGGAGAGCCGCTATCCATTCGTGGAAGCCTTTCCCGCCGTCTGGCGCTGATCTGAGCTCGAGAACCTCGGCCAGCAGATGGCTGACCGTGTGTAGGCATGTGTCGGGGTCGGCCAACCGCAACGCGTCCAGTTCCTCGACAAGATCGGGGTTGACGCGAACCACCGGCAGGCTCCCCACGCGGTCGACCAGGTCCGCGACTTGCGACGTCCGCTGCTCCACAAGCCGATGCCACTGCAGGGAGAGGTCCAGCTCAGCGATGAGGTCGGGGAGGGGCTCCCGCAGCGACGTGTCTCCCAAGGCCGAAGACGGTTGCTCACCGTGAACATCTTGAATCTGGATGGAACTGTCCGGCCGTGGTGTCAACGCGGCTTGTTCGGGCCTATCCGTATCCGGCAAGCGACTGAGATCCGATTCCTCGACGTCGGCCGCTGTCGGCTCCTTCTCCGAGGCGTGCGCAGCTCGGTGGTCTGCCCACGGTGGGTCGTCTGATCGAACATCGCGGTCGGCCTGCGGCGGCTCGGTCTCCGCACTGGGGACTTCGTAGTCGCTGGCAACGAAGTCGGGGCGCGCCAGCGGCGCATCCGTTGCGACCCCGCCCTGCTGATTCGGCAGCCATGAATCACGGCCATCTGAACCGGTACGACTGGGGCGAATGCCGGGCAGGTGGTTGTCCTGCTCTGGCCGCCCATGGTGGGCGGTGGTCAGGTCGCGGCCGTGGGATCGGTTCGGTGGTTCGAGGTCAGACGCTTCGCCCGACCTACTGGTGGCCGTCTGCGGGACTTCCGATCCCCTGCCCACGGAGGCCGGAGGTCGACCACTGTGGAGCTTGATCTCCGCCGAATCTCGCGCCATGACATCAGCGGATACAGCGCTGGGCAGATCGGGCACTGTCCCCACGCTGACGCGCCGTACGAGACTGCCGACGTTGGCAGTCCCGTCCTCGTCGCGCTCTGGCCGCCAAACATCAACGGCCATCACGCGGGGCTCGTCAACCCGGCTCGTAACTTCGCGGTCGCCAGGCAGGTCATTCGGTCGGCTGGTGGCCACCTCCGGCAGGTTGTCGGTGGCACCCCTGGGCCGATCGGGATGCGCGTCAAACACGTCGTTCTCGCCAGGCCCGCCCTCTGCTCCGAGGCCCTCGTCCGCGCGTTGGTCCCTTACGTCGGCGGTCAAGGCAGGGAGCGACGGGCGTCGCCGGGCAGGTGCCGTCATACCCCCGAGCCCCAACTCCGAGTGGTCATCCGGCATACCGTCGGGGGCCAGGTGGCCTTGCCGCAGGAGGGGAAGACTGCTTGCCCCAGTAGCACTACGCTGGAACAACTGTCTCGGATCGATGTCATCAGGAAGTAGCGTGAGCGGGGCCATCTCGAGACGCTTGGGCGTTTCGGGAAGCCTGCGCGTTTCGGGAGAACGAGAGAATTCCATCGCGGCCACACCCTCACGTATCGATGTGCGTGCGAATCTTGACGCTAGCGTACGGATGCAGTGACATTGCCGCAGCGGATCGGATTGCACACCATGTGAGAGCTCTTCGCCGCCGCGTATCCGACTCGGCTGGCTCGATGTCGAGTGTCACCTTGAGCGCGGTGCCGCGGGGCCGAGCGGCAGGCACACTCGCCTCAGGTCGTGCAGCCGAAGGTCTGTCGGGCGTATTCCTTTCCTGTCAGATCACGGCATCTGTCAGGAGCCTCTGCCCAGGCCTCTTAAACTGCCGGGCTCTGGCTGACACAACAGGTCAGCATGCCTCTGCCGGTTCTGCGGCTCTCGCCGTGCTGACAGATCGGGCCGTTACGGTTCACGGCACAACAGCACCCTCATCTATCTCCACCCCGGTCGGTCCCACCCTCGGACCCCTGTCGCCGCACCCCGGCGTCTGACGCTCACCCGCCCTCACCGGCCTGGTCGGCCCAGCAGCCCGCGACGACCCCGACGGTCGCACCGCCACCCACGCACCACGCCCAGCCCCTATCAGCCGGCGACCACGCATCCAGTGGCCCGGCCATCTCCGCGTGCCTGCAGCACGCCCACCAGCGAGGAGAACCGTATGGCCAAGAAGACGGCCACCGTCACCACTCTGGCCTCCGTGGCCGTCCCGCCGGCAGTCGTCCGCACCATGATCGTCTGCGTGTCCGGGGAGCTGTCCCAGGTGCTCGAGGGAACCCGGACCCTGCATCGCCACCTCGGCGTGGCGGGCACCAGCTGCGCCCGGTTCTGGGCGTCGCCTGCCCTCTACCCGTGGCAGCGTCGGCAGCTGATCGACCTGCGCAAGACGGCGGCCGGGCCCCGGTACTGCGCCGGAGGGCCCATCCGGCTGCTCGATCTGGCCGGCATGCGGCACGGCGCCTATGTCGGGGCCACCGTGCGCCATGCCCACTGGGCGCGTGTGGTCGCGGGAACGAAGGTCGCCACGGCGTGGCCGGCGTTCCTGCAGAGGCATCTGTCCGACCCGGCGGCCTACCCGATGGACATGGCGACCGCGGAGTTCCACCGGCAGCCGCGGGTGCAGGCGATGCGGATGCACAACGCCGCCACGTACGGTCCGGGCCGGCTCGACGTGGGTGACCTGGAGATGTTCCAGGCTGGTGCCAGCGCGTACGCCAACTTCCACGCCTTGTGGGCGCTGTGTACCGACGCGTTCCTCACCGCCGGTGGTGACCGGCTGCAACCGGCCAGCGCGTACTTCGCTGACCGGATCACCTATCTGGAGCAGGCCGCCCGCCATCTGGATTCCCTCGACGAGGACCAGCGGCTGTTCGCCGTCGACCTGCATGCCTGACTGCACGACCAGCCAGGTCCGCAGCAGCGGCTGCCGCGCGTCCGGCGGCCCGTGATGGCCCCAACCACCTCAACCCGAGTTCCCCAAGTCCTCGAAAGGGTGACCTCGCATGCCCCTGCGACTCTGGTTCGACCTGACGACGGTGCGGCGACTGGCCGACGCCGCGGTTGCCGCCCGCCAGCGGGTCGATCTCGACGGCACCATCGCCGCTGATGTTCCGCCGGCGCTGCACCTGATGCGCGACTGCGGCGGCGACCTCGACGACCGTCTCTACCTCGACGGGAACGTCCAGCCGAGCCCGGCCGCGGACGACGCCGCCGCGGAGCCGTTTCACCGCCCTGCCGGCGGTCGCCGGTTCGTCCACGGCATCACCTGGACCGAATGGCTCGGCGGTCCACCACGCCGGCACGCCTTCATCCAGGCTCGGATCGTCCTCGACGACGGGAGGCTGCTCGACCTGCTCCGCGCCGGCCACGCCGCCGGCTTCGACATGGTCATCATCGGCACCGACCTACGGCCGGTCGTCGCCCGCCGCCGGCCTCGCACCCTGCGGTCCCGCCGGCCGCCCCGGGCTGGGGCCTCGGAACCCGCCGGGCCCGCGTAAGGGCCGCCCTGCACCTCTTCCCGGGGCAGACAGCTGCGGTGATCGCCGGCGTGGCCGGCCTGCCTCCGGATCTCGCCGGGTCTCCCGCTGCCGTCTGTTGACGTCTTCGTCGCGGATTTGAGACCCGCCCGCACTCGCACGACCTGGCCGCTGCCCGGCCGACCCCCGCGCATAAGGCGCACCCCCCGGGCACGGCCGTACGGCCGTGCCCGGGTTCCCACCCCTACCTCGAAGGGAACCCTGATGGATCCGAACCCTGCTTCCGCCGCCCGCACCGCCCCGGTCGGCGGTGTGCGTCGGCTGCGCGTCGCCGTGGTCGGCGGCAGCCTGACCGGCCCCGTGGTCGCCCTGCTGTTGCTGCGGGCCGGCTTCGACGTCACCGTCTACGAGGCCATGCCGGCGTCCGCTCCGCGCGGCGGCGGGCTGATCGGTCTGGAACACACCGCGCTCGACGTGCTCGACCGGCTCGGGATCGCGCAGCGCGAGGTCGTCGCCTACGACTCCGAGACGATCCGGCAGGTCGCGGTCCGCGACCGCCGGCCGCACCAGACTGTTCTGCGCACGTATCCCGGCCGCAACACCACCTGGACGCTGCTGCACCGCGCGTTGACCGCGCGGGTTCCGGCGGGCGTGGTGCGCACGGGGATGCGGGTCACCGGTCTGACCGACGAGGGCAGGCGGCCGGTCCTGACCTTCGCCGACGGCCGCCGTGACCAGGCTGACCTGGTCGTGTTCGCCGACGGACGGTCCTCGATCGGCCGTCGGCTGCTGGACCCGGCGCGGGTGTTGCGCTATGCCGGTTACGTCGCGCACCGCGGTATCGCCGACCGCGCCCCGCAGCCCGGCCTGCACGATTTTGTCCGGTTGGAGCCGTGCCCTGGTGCGCAGTTCAATATCGCGCCGGTGCCGGGCGGCTGCGACTGGACGTTCTACCTCGGCTGCACCGCTGCGCAGTACGAGCGGCGTTTCGGTGCGGAGCCCACCCGGCGGGTGTTCGCCCTGCCCCGGCACATCACCCCGGCCGCCCGCGCCGATGTCGATGAGCACGCCGTGCAGTTGCTGCCGCCGGAGCATGCGGCTGTCGTGGCGGCCACCGCCACCCGGATGGCCGTGCCGGTGCTGGACATCGATCCGCCCACCCGCATGGTGTGGCCGGTCGGTGACGGGCACGCGGTCCTGCTCGGTGACGCTCTCGCGCCGGTGCGCCCGCACACCGCCCGCGGCGCCAACAACGGCATCGAGCAGGCCGCCGGGCTGGCCGTCGCGCTCACCCAGCACCGCCGTCACGACGCCGACCTGCCCGCTGCCCTGCACGGCTGGCAACGCCGACACCTGCCTGCCGCCGTCGCCGCAGTACGGCACGGCCCGGTCATCGGCGCCAAACTCGGCCTCGGCACCCCATAGCCCCACCCACCTCCACCGGGCCGAAGGGCCCACGGAACCCGCCCCTGCGGCATCCAGACCCACGAGCACCCATTCCTCGCCCCCGCT
Source organism: Micromonospora palythoicola (assembly GCF_036689795.1). Lineage (NCBI taxonomy): Bacteria > Bacillati > Actinomycetota > Actinomycetes > Micromonosporales > Micromonosporaceae > Micromonospora > Micromonospora palythoicola. Next base: position 15,812 of record NZ_JBAGKI010000069.1, read on the forward strand.
GCCATACCGGCCGGGGGCTTTCTTGTGTCTCCCGATGCGAAAGGACCCGAGCCGATGGCTATCAGAACCACCAGCGTCGTCTACGACGACCTCGACGGATCCACCGACGAGGTCGGCACCTACCAGTTCGCCTTCAACGGCGTGCGGTACGAGATCGACCTGTCCCGCCCCAACTTCGACCGGATGGCCGCCGCCTTCCAGCCCTTCATCGCCGTCGCCCGCCGCCTCCCGAAACCCACCACCACACCAACTCCAAGGAACACCGGTGTCGGCCGCACTGCCGACATCCGACGGTGGTGGGCCACCCACTGGCGCGCCCACCAGCTACCCGAACCGCGCACCCGGGGCGCGATCCCGGCAGCCGTCCGCGACGCCTACGCCGCCGCCCGCTAGCCCGGCCGCACGGGCCGCGACACCACGATCCGCCGACCGCGGTTCGGGGGCGTCGCGGCCCGTAGGTGGGGAGTTCATCCCACACGACTTGATCCGGGCTCGGGTCGAAGCGTGCATGAGTGCACGCCCTCACCCGGGCGCCGTCGTAGGCAGGAAGGAATCCGCATGATCGACAGCACCACGAACGCGTCCACCCTGGAGCGGGTGTTGACCGCGCTCGCCGAGCGTGGCCCGGCTACCGCCGCGAGCATCGCCGCGTCCGTCGGCATCGCCTACCCCACGACCACCCCCAAGCTGCGGGAGCTGGAAGGCGCCGGCTACGCCGAGCGGATCCGCACCGAGCAACGCACCACGCTGTGGCAGGTGACCGACACCGGCGCCACGGCCGCCGCGGCTGTCGCCGGCGGCAGCCGCATCCCGACGCCGCCTGCCCCACCACCCGACGACGACCCCGCCGCAGACGAACCGCCACCGCGCGACGGCGGCCCGCCGGAGCAGGACCCGCAGCCCAAGACCGCCGCACCCGTCGAGGACCACCAGCCTGCCGACCAGCACACCGACGACACGACGGCAGCCCACGACCTGACCAGCATGCCGCCGCAACAGGCGGCAGTTCCGGTCGTGACGGTCGAGCAGACCGACGAGCAGCAGGCAGAGCCCGGATCGGACGCACCGCCCGCGCGAGACAGCCGACCGGCGTCGCCGCCCGAAGGTGCTGCGGCGAGCAGTGATGCCGGCAAGGACCAGCCCGGCGACGATCCGGGCCCCGATGACCGTGCCAGCGCATCGGAGGCCGCCTCACCGGTGCACGTCGCGCAGCCGCCACCGGGGCAGGCGGACCAATCGGCGGACAGCAGGCCGCAGCGCGGCGGCCGCCGGACGTCGGCGCGGCCACGACGCCGCAAGGGCGAGCTACGCGACCAGGTGCAGCAGTTGCTGCGACGTCACCCGGACACCGCCTACAAGATCGCCGAGATCTGCAAGCTGATCAACCAGGCCCACGACGGCGACAACGTCAACAAGGCCAGCGCGGGAGCGGTGGCCAACGCCCTGGACAAGCTCGTCATCGCCGGCACCGTCACGCGACTGGACACCACGGTCGCGACGTACCAGGCCGCGTAGCGGCGCCCTCACCCGTGGCAGCCCGGGGGCGGGCGTTCGACGTTGGCGCGCTGACGCCTGCCCCCGGTGCTCCTTCATGCACAAGGAGCGATAACCAGTGTCTCAGACATTCACCTCTGTCCTCACCGCCGCAGGCGGGCTCCTCGCCGGGCTGACCGTCGCCGGGCTGTGGGCGCTGCGCCTGTGGACCCTGCTGGCCCGCGCCCGGACCCGGGCCCGGACGCTTCACCGGGTCGTGGCGAACGCGCACACCCTGGTTGAGACCCTGCGGGTCGAACGCGACCGGTACCACCGGCAGGCGACCATCGATGACATGACCGGCCTGCCCAACCGGCGTGCGGCGATCCAACGCCTGACGCACGCGGCGGCGACGTGCCGTGAGGTCGGTGTGATCGTTGTTGACCTCGTCGGGTTCAAGTTGGTCAACGACCGGCTCGGGCACCGGGCCGGCAACACCCTGCTGGCCCAGGTCGCCGAACGGCTACGCCGACTGACCCGCACAGACGTGTTCGCCGCCCGGCTCTCCGGCGACGAGTTCACCCTCATCGTCCACGGCGGCGGCGACACCACGGCCGCGGTGGCCGACCGCGCCTGGTCGGAGGTCAGCCAGGTCCCGTTCGTCCTCGACGGCAGGCGCATCGACATCGTCGCCAGCGTCGGCTACACGAGCACCGGTCAGGCCGGCCACGATCCCGAGGCTCTGCTGCACCTGGCCGACATCGCCATGTACTGGGCCAAGTCCCACGGCGGTGTGGTGCACGGCTACGCCGACCACATGGGAGATATCCCGAGCGGCGGCCGCCCCCGCGACTGGCCCACGCCACACGGCCGATGACCACCGCCGGCGACCTGACCCTTCCCGCAAGCCCAGCCCGTCGCGGTCCCGCTGCAGCGGTGCGCCCCACCATCCGGGCCGGAGCCCTGGCATCTGTCACGCCTGGGCCATGGCCTTGGCCGTTCCTGTCTCGGCGACACCTGGAGGCATCCATGAAGATCCGGTCCCTGGTGACGGCCGTCATCGCGGTCGTCGCCGTGTTCGTGCTCTGCGCCGGAGGGCTCGGTGGCCTGCTGACCGGCAGCACCGCCACCGACGCCTGCCTGCCGATCCACCCATCTACCGAACCGGCCGCCCCGGCGGCCACAGTCGGTGCCTGGCCGCGGGTCGGCGAGTGGGACGGTGAGCAGGTCACGAACGCGGCGGCGATCGCCACCACCGGCACCCGGCTCGGTGTCCCGGCCCGCGGCTGGGTCATCGCAGTCGCCACCGCAATGCAGGAAAGCAGCCTGCGGAACCTGCCCGGCGGCGACCGCGACTCCGTCGGCCTGTTCCAGCAACGCCCCAGCCAGGGCTGGGGCACACCGGCGCAACTCCAGGACCCCGCCTACGCCGCCGGCGCGTTCTACGCCACACTGCTCACGGTCAACGGCTGGCAGCGCATGCCGTTGACCGACGCCGCGCAAGCCGTACAGATCAGCGCCTACCCCGACGCCTACGCGGCGTGGGAACACCCGGCGGCGCAGCTGGTCACCGTCATCGCCGCCCACACCCACCTACCGGCGCACGGCATGTCCGGGTGCGGGCCCGTCGGCCCATGGACGCAGCCGGTGCTCTCCCCGGTCGGCTCCGGGTTTCGCAGCCACGAGCGGCCTAGCCACGACGGCGTCGACCTCAGCGTCCCCCGCGGCACGACCATCCGGGCCGCCTCGGCCGGCACCGTCCGCACGGTCCGCTGCAACGCCATCCATCGCGGCACCGGACGTGAGTGGGGCTGCCACCGCGACGGCGACCCCCACCGCACCGCCGGATGCGGCTGGTACGTCGACATCGACCACCCCGGCGGTGTCATGACCCGCTACTGCCACCTGGACAAGCCGCCGATCGTCACTGTGGGGCAGCAGGTCACCGTCGGTGAGCCCATCGGCGTCGTCGGTTCCACCGGCCGTTCCAGCGGCCCCCACCTGCACTACGAGGTGCACGTACGCGGCGACGCCAGCGCTGCCGGCGCGGTCGACCCCGTGCCCTTCATGGCCGGCGTGGGTGCACCCCTCGGCAGCCATAGCGCGGCGGTCGCACCAGCACACCGTCGATCCATCACCGACAGGAGCACGGCATGAACACCACGAACGATGACCCTGTGCACGGCGGCGAGCACGACTGCGAAGCGGCCGGAACACTCGCCTTCGTCGCCACCTACGGCGCACCAGGTGTCGGGCAGGCATGGACCTGCACCACATGCGCGAGGCCCTGGTCGCGGGTCAACGGCGTCTTCTCACCGGCCGACCACGGCGGACACATCCTTCGCCCCGACGACGTCGAGTAGGCGCAGCCGACACCGCGCCACCACCGGGCCGGCACACCCGACCACACCCGCGTACCCCTCGCGAGCTCCGCACACGACCAGGAGACAGAACGATGGTCGACACTCAGCTTGTGCTCAAGTACTGCGGCGTACGGATCGACGCTCACGCGCTCACCGACGCCGTTCCCACCGGCACGGACCAGCCGACTGTGGCCTCGGAACTGCGCGACGTGCTCACCGCGCTCGCCAGCACCGAAACCCACATCACCCGACTCGTCCCGACCCTCCGCGACGCGCTGCGCGACGTCGAGCAGGTCCTCACCGCCGGGCCCGACGACCGGATCCCGGTCATCGACCCCACCGGAGCCCTCCAGGCGCGGGGACCCCGCCTCGACGCACTGATCGGCCGACGGACTGCGCAGATCGAGCACCTGCGCGCCATGACCCGCCTCTGGGTAGCGCAGCACCCCACTGCGCAATCCCGCTGACCTCGACGCCACCCCTTCCCAGGACGGTCACCCGCCGCGCGGAGGAGACCGCCCTGCACCACGCGGTCCACGCCGGCCACCGCCAGGCCCACGCCGCGGCCCCGCGCGTACATCGCGCACGTCGCGCACGTCGCGCCGACTGCCTTACGCACACGCCGAGTTCACCGCCTCCTGACCGGCGGTGCTCACCGGCCTGCGCGGCTTCGGCCCGCACATGGCTGCGCTCTCGATGACCAGCCGCCGCTGAATGATGGCCTCTTTACCAGCGGCTACACCGGCTGCCCGGAGCCCGACACGACGACGCCGCCCCGCCGCCCGTGGGCGCCGCATCTGCCGCTCTCGCGGCACCGTCCGCGCGAGGACAGCGGACCCCAATCCCACGACCGACGGCCACCCGGCCCGCGCCCCCGCGTGGCACCCGGGTGGCCCTCCTAATTTGGAAGGAGCACGCCGCCCATGACACGTCGCCTCTGGTGGCGGGTGGACCAGATCCTCCCCCTGGCCGAACACGCCGCCGCCACCATCGCCCACCACAGGACCCGGCAGCAGTACGCAGCCGGCATGCCCGACCAGGCCGCGCTGATCTGGTCCCACGACGCCGACGGCGACTGGCTCACCTCCAACGGCCTCCCCCACTGGTACGCCGCCGACGGCACCGCCCACCGCGTCCGCGCCGACACCTGGACCCACACCCCCACCGGAGCCACCGGCAACCCGATACCCGCCCAGGACGGGCACGGATTCCTGCCCCTCCGCAGCGGCCACCTCGACGGCCGACGCGACCTCCTCGACCTGCTCCGCTTCGCCCACCAGCAGGGCATGCACTGGTTCGGTCTGCACCCGGACCCCACCTGCGACCACACCAACGACCGCTACCGCATCGCCGACACCCGCGCCGACATCACCCCGCCGCTGGCCACCTGGACCCCCGCGACCGTCACCTGCCGGCAGGTCGGCGACGGCCACTACCGCGCCATGGTCGCCGTCGACTACACCACCTGCGACGGAACTGGTCTGCTGTGCCGCTTCCCCCGCTTCGCCGTGCAACGCATGGCCACCCACCTCAGCGACCTCCACCCCAGCGACATGCCCGGCGAACACCCTCGCCTGCGATTCGACGGCAACCTGGCCATCGTCGAATGGGAGCACGACAACGGCATCGACAGCCGCTGGATTGAGGACGATCGCGTACCCCCGGACGACAACGGCTGCTATGCCGTCGGTGCCTACCAATGGCCGTGGCAGCTCGCCAGGCCGCAAGCACAGCCGTGCGACGCCTAGACCGACCGCTACCCGGTCTCGCGTCCCCTCAAGTCCGCGATCATGAGGGGTCGCCGTACAGGCCCAAGGACAGAGGTCGGTGCGGCCGCAGAGTGCTACACCCCGCCGAAGTCATCGGCAGAACGATGACTGACCTCTCGGCCTAGCGATCCACGTCAAGGGTTTCGGAGGGATACGCGGCTCCAGTGATGCCCTTGACGTGCGGATCGAGATGGGTAGGCGGCTTTAGCGGACGGCATCGGTCGGCTTCGAAAACCTTTGGCCGCGATGCGGCGAGCGACCGCTGTCGTCTAGATGACAATGTCGTTCGTGAAGCCCGCCTACACTGCGGGCGCCGCAAGGCCGTCGACCGATCTGAGGATGCGATGCAAGACCCGGGCCTCTACTTCCCATTCGTGCACATACGTGACGATGATTGGCTTAAGATGGCAGCGCTGTACTGGCCATCTGTACGCCGGCTCGTACCAGCGGATTACAATAAGCAAGATAGCGACACTGCACGGACGTTTTTTGACGCTAGGGTGTTGCTCGATGAAGACCCCGGGCAACTGATGCCGTTTCTTAGTTGGGATCTGGCAACAGCACTGCACAAGAACGCGGATCGACTGATGCGAGACTTCAGCATTGCCAGGGCGCATGCCGATTGGGGCGGCGAACATCAGTTTCAGGGCGGCCCGCACGGAGAGCCGCAACTCGGATGGATCCACGTAACGAAGTTCCCGAGGGACGTTCTCCAACAATTGAGCGATATGGGACTGGCTCAGGTGGGACGGTCCTCAGAACCAGTCTGGGGACACTTCGGACCACCGGCAGACTGGATCGGAGTACACCCGGCGGTCGCTGGCGCCTACATGACGGCCCTCGCCGGCCAGATCAGCAGTACGGCTCGGTTTCAGCCACTCACGGACCAAGTCGATTTGAAGACTGCCACAGCAAGCAGCGATGTCGGGGCCGCGCTAGGTCTCCTTCTGGGTCGACCGGCTGAGGCGGCGGACGGTGCTACCGGGTCTGACGAGGGCGTGGAAACCTATGTAATGCTGGCGTTGCAGTACGCTCGGCCCGCAAATCTTTCGAGCATCTCACCCGACAAGATTCTTCAGTGCCGGGATGACCTAAGCGAGGAGCTCGCCCTATTCCGCGAGCACGTCGCCAGTCAGCGCGAGGAGCTGGCTGGACTGGCCTCAATGCCGATCAAGCGTAGACGTCTTGAGGCCTTTACCGAGCACGTCCAGCACACAGTGGAGATACCTCTACGCAAGCTTGAGAAAGGGCTAGCGCTGCACAGACTAGAGCCCGTTAGGTCGCTCATCGTGGCCGGCTCGTTCGTGCCACCTGCCGCAGTTTCCACCGCCCTTACAATGTCGCCCGAGGCAGCCACGGCGGCGGGGACATTGGCTGCCATAGGTAGCGCATGGTGGCAAGTCAATTGCGTCCGGAAATCAGCCAAGGCCAGCTCACAGGTCGGCTACCTTTTAGACGTGCGCGATCGCTTAACGCCGAAAACCTTAGCCAATCGGGCGCGAAGAATACTCCGCGGCACGTATAGCGGCACCAGACACCGGCCCCAGGGCTCCTGACTCTGACTGTTCTACACGCCGCTGGCCACCAACGGCAGGGTGCCCCGTATCAGCCGAAGACGGTGCCATAGATCCGTCCTGCCGATGCAGGGACGTGGCGTGAGGTCAGCGCGATCAGCTCTCGTGATGGAGCAGAAGCTCCGCGATCTCCTGTACTCGTTCCACCGTGATGCCGTTGCGTTGCTCTACCGCCAGAGGATGGTCGGTCGGCTCGAGGACGATGTGTGGTCGGGTGCCGACCTGCTCAGTATGCACCTTGGTCTTGAGGTTCAGCGTTCCGATCGGATAAGCCGGAAGCTCGGTGGACAGCCAACCGAAGTACGCCGGCTCCTGCTCTCGCCCTGGCGTCGACCAGAGGTCTAGCATCCGGCTGAAGCTCGTTCGGCTCAGCGACACCCAGACGCCCCACTCGAAGTCTGCGTCGGCGTCAAGGACAGGTACGACCAAGCGCGCACGGACGAAGTAGTGCTGTGCGGCAATGATGCATGTCTCGTCCTCGAGCACGCTGCGTTCGTCGCTGCTGAGTTCGTCCCGCCAGTAGGCCGGGGCTGAAGCCCCGTACGAGAACGGCAAGCCTTCATGCCGCCGTCCACAGCTGTGACACACGAACCCCTGGTCGATCACGAACGAGACGGTACCGCCTCGCCCACCCTGCTGACATGGTGCCGACGGCCCGATGTCCCGTCATGCCGCCGACCGTATGCGTCTACGCGGCAACCCCGGACCGTAGCAGCGGAACGAATGGTGGCGGGTTCGCCGGCGTTCATGACCGGAGCGCGCCTAACCAGGTGACGAAGGCGCCCATCCGCTCGGCAGCCCAACGCTCTCGACCGGCGGATCCGTACCAGCGGCCCTCGGCTAGCTCGAGGCGCCAGCGCATCAGCAGGCTGGGCCGATAGGACTCGAGCGCGAAAGCCCACTGCCTCGCGAGTGACTCGGCCTCACTGATCACGCGGTCGATCTCACCCGGCGTGAGTCTCAGCTCAGTGGTGGCGGCAGCGACCACCGCTTGCTGTGCCACAACGCTATGCGCAGGGACGACGTCATCGCCGGACACCACGTTTCCCAGCTCCCGATAGATGATCCGCGATACGTCATCGACTGTGACCCCGGAGTCGGCACGGACATGTCCCATCACCCGCTGAGAGAACAAGCGAATCTCCGCCGGACCGAACCGAGTCTGGCGCAGCCGACCGATCACCACGACGAACGCGCCCTCCAGCACCGCGGCACATGCCGTCGCATCCTGCTCGGCTCGTAGCTGCAGTCGACGCGCTAACGAACGATCCCCGAGCAGCACGGCGTGCAGGAAATGCCCCTGCGGTGTGGTCAGTCCACTGGTCCGCCCGACCGTCACGCCCGAAGCCTACGACCTACCCCGAACGTGAACCTCAACCGCGACGCTGTGTCCTCGTCTGCGCAGGTCAATCGAGCAGGGCGCCGCCGTACCAGTTGCCGGCGAGCGTGAGCTCTGCGGACCTGGTCACCATCTGGCAACTGACCATCCGCTTCAGCAGATGGCCGGACGTCCCGCCAACGAAGCCGCTGCCCGTGGGGTCGTTGCGGCGAAAGGCCGCTGACCTGACCGTCCACCGGATCTGTCTGTCCGCTGTCACCCGGTGGACGACTTGATCTCACCGCAAAGTCGAGCGTCCATCGGTGCGGTCACCGCCGGACCCGACGGTAGGACGGCTCCCAGGCCACGGCGGCACGCCGGTGGTGACCACCCACCGATCCACTCCCCTGAAGGAGACCCGTTCGATGCTGCCCGCCGCTCCCGCCGAGGTGCCGCACGACGTTACGGACGTCCTGCTGTGGCGCATGGCCATGCGCGTCACCGCCGATCACCAACCCGACCCGCACCGCCGCGGCCGGTGCGTCAACCTGCGCTGCGTGCACGAGGTGTACCCGTGTCCACCGTTGCGGGACGCACAGCGGGCACAGGACGTCGCCCGCCGCCCCCGACGGTTCGCGTCCGGACGTGCGCAGGTTCCGGCCGTCGCCGTTGTCGCGCAAACCTTCGTCGGCTGGTTCCGCCCCACGCGCCCCGCCCCTGCGGTGAGCCGGTCCGCGCCGATGCGGCATCCCGTGACGGCTGCCGTACGCCTCGCCGCGTGACGGCCGGGACCTCACCACGTCCATGCCCCGCCTATGAGCGAAGGAGAACCGCATGCCTGCCTTCGACGAATATCTCCGACGGCAGCAGGAGCACATCGACGACGTCGGCTGGTCGGTGACCGCTGTCGTGCCGGAGCCCGGCGACACCGACGCCACGTTCGCCTACACCGTCGGCCTGACCGAACGCCACCTTCCCGAGCTGATCATCGCCGGACTCCATCCGCTGATCGCCCACGAACTGCTCAACGACCTGGCCCACCGCCTACACGGTGGTATGCCGCCACTGGTCCACGACCAACGTCTCGACGACCTCATCGTCGGCTATGACGTAACGATCGTCGACGGGTTGGCCACCGAGGCGCTGCATCCTGGCACGGCCTACGCCCGATACGGCAAGGACCATGTGCGCCTGCGGCAGATCGTGTGGCCGGACAAGCACGGGCGCTTCCCGTGGGACGACGGCTACGCCTACCCGCCACACGTTCAACCACTGCTCGCCCGCCCGTAGCCCAATTACTCGGCCTGGCAGCCGTACACCAGCCCCCATCCGTCGCGGGCCAGCGGGTGCTCGCAATCAACCCGCCCCGCGCGCCCCGCGTGGGGCTTTGTCATGCCCGACACGAGACCACCCATCCCGCCCACCTGTCGCCGCGAGGACGGGCCGCCTGCAGCCAGTGCACGCCGCCACCACGTCCTCGCGAGCTGACGATCCTTCTGGGAGAACACGATGCCTCCATCGCACAGCCCGCTGGTGCGGGTCTGCACCCTGTTCGGCTACGACCTCGACGAAACCGCCCTGCTGGCCGACCCGCGCGTCGCCACCACCGACATCCAGTCCGCTCGACTCTGCGCGGTCCTGATCGAGCACGTCACCAGCATTACCGACGCCCACCTGCGGTACACGATCAGCCAGGACCCCGACGACCTCGACGGCATCGTCGCCGACACCGTCACCGCGATCGGACGGGCGTGGCGGGCCATCGCGATGCTGCTGGCCACCGCGGTCGGTGTCGGGACCGCCCGGCAGCTCACCCCGACCGGCAGCCGCGACGCCGACGGGGAGCCGTGGCGTCCCGCCATGGTCCGGATCTCCGGCACGCACGGCGGCCCGTACCCCTGCCAGATCGGGCCGCCGCGCTGGAACGGCTGGGACAGGCCCCGCTTCACCCGAGACGTGGTCGCGCGCCTGATGGCCGATCTGGACGCGCAGTGGCGCCGCGACGGATCGCTGCCCGACGTTCTGCCCGGACAGCTACTCGCCAGCGGCGACGTGCTCCTGCTGCACGACGCAGGTGTGCGGGAGTTCGTCGGCCCGGACGACGATGACCTGTTCGCTGTCGGTGCCGGCACGTGGAACTGGGAGGAGTGGCCTGACTAGCGCCCTCCACTGACGCGGCCACGGCACCGGTAGCCGCCGGTCCTAACGAACCGCGCAGATCCGCAGCCAGCGCCATCCGATGCCCGTCAGCCGCCACCACACGAACCTGCTGCCCGCACCGGCGTTGCTGAACGAACGGCGCGAGCGGCACCGCTCCCGCGGTATCCGCGGCGCGGTCTGTCGCTGACCGACGCCTCACTCCGGCACCACCACCGGTAGCCAGCCACGCCCCGTATCCGAGGGCCCGTCCGGCGGCGCCGACCCTCTTTCCCGTTTCGGGAGGTGGCCGCGCCGGAGGCGGGGCCACCTCCTGCCCATTCCGACAGGAGGAACACCCATGGACCCTCACCCCGCACCACCGCCCACCAGCCGCGACCAGGACCTGAGCACCGCGGCGGGTGACGGTAGTCGTGTCCCCGCCGCACCGACCGGCGGCGTCGGAGGACCAGCGATGACGACACCGACAGCGAGCACACCCACGACCGGCGGGTCGGCCACGAGCAGCGGCATCAACGCGGTCAGCGGGCTACCGCGACTGCGCGCCGGGGAGTTGCAGAACCAGGTCCTCGCCGTCCTGGCCCACGCCAGCAGCGCGATGGACGTCGGTGACATCGCCGCGGTACTGGTCGGCCGGTCCTCCGGCGCGATCGGTCAGGCCTGCGACCGGCTCACCGAACGCGGCCACGCCGACCTGCTGCCCGGCTCACCCAAGCGATACCGCATCACCCCGGCCGGGACGGCCGCACACCGAACGAACCCGACCCCCATACCGCCAGCGCAGCCGGCTCGACCGGCCTCCGCCACCGCACCGGCAACCCCCACCCCACCACCGCCGTCGACCACCAGCGCCGCCCGCCCGGCCACCACAACCCGTCCGACGGCGGCGCCGGTGGGGCCGCGTAAGCCGACCAGCGGGCCGGTGCGGCGCCCGAACGGGCAGCTGTACTACCCGCGGCTGCTGGCCAAACGCCCCGACGTCGACGTGCTGCGCGACCTACGCGACGCCGACGTGCCCGTGCTGCTGTACGGGCCACCCGGCACCGGCAAGACCTCCCTGATCGAGGCCGCGTTCGGCACCGACCTGTACACGGTGCCCGGCGACGGCGACACCACCGTCGGCGACATCGTCGGGGACTACGTGCCCACCGACAGCGGCGGCTACGAGTTCGTGCCCGGCCCGCTACCGCGGGCGATGGAAGCCGGCGGGGTGCTGTTCATCGACGACGCCACCCTGATCCAGCCGAAGGTCCTCGCCGTGGTCTACCCGGCCATGGACGGCCGCCGGCAGATCATCCTCAAGGCCGCCGCCGGCCGGGTCGTCACCGCCGCCCCCGGCTTCTACATCGTCGCCGGCCACAACCCCGGCGTGCACGGCGCCGTGCTCACCGAAGCCCTCGCCTCCCGGTTTGCCACCCAGGTCAAGGTGTCCTCCGACTACGACCTGGCCGCCGCGCTCGGCGTCGACTCCCGGATGGTGCGCGCCGCCCGCAACCTCGCCACCCAGTACGACAGCGGCGAAATCGGCTGGGCACCCCAGCTACGGGAACTGCTCGCCTTCAAACGGATCACCGACGTGCTCGGCATCGACACCGCCACCGCGAACCTGATCGGCCTCGCCCCGGTCGAGGACCGCGACGTCGTCCACAAAGCCGTCGGACAAGCCTTCGCCAAAGCCAAGATCCTGCCGCTGGCCCTCGGCAACCAGCTCTAAATCCCACGAATCTAGGAGGGCAGCACCATGTCCCTGTCGCAGCACCTCAACGCCGACCCCGACGCCACGTCCACCCCGCTGCCGGCAGACCACGCCTGGCTGCACCTGTCCGCCGCGCTCAGCGCCCACATCCCCCCGATCGCCGGCCGCGAGGACCTGCTCGTCGTCATCGAACCCGGCGCCGGCGGCGGCGCACCCGCCTGCTTCATCCGCGAACAAGCCACCATCGAAATCGACGGCACCTACCTCGGCGTCGACCCCCGCCACGTGGACCCCCACGACCCCGACGCCCGCGAACAGTACCCAGTCGCGTGGGGGCTGCTCGTGCATGAGGCCGCGCACTCCCAGCACACCCGCTGGGCCTTCGGGTCCGGACCCGCCCGGGTAGCCGAAGCCACCGCGCTGCTGGAGGAATCCCGCATCGAGGCCGCGCAACTACGACGCCGGCCCGGCGACCGCCGCTGGCTACGCGCCGCCGTCACCAAGATCCTGCTCGACGACATCCCCACCACCGACGACCCGTGGGCGGCCGCCGCCAGCGCCGCGCTCGTCCTCGGCCGCGTCGACGCCGGTGTCCTCGACCCCGACGAAGCCGACCAGCTCCGTAAGGCGGTCACCCGGATCTTGCGCCCGGCCCTGCTCGGCACCCTCACCCGGCTCTGGCAAGAAGCCCACCAGGTGCCCGACGACGACACCGACGCCATGCTCGCCCTCGGCCGCCGCTGGTGCCACGCCCTGGGCATCGACCCCGACACCACCCCAACCACCCCCAGCCAAGCGGGGCAGGGCAGCCCAGGACAGGGCGGGGGTGGTGGTTCCTCCGGTGGCGGTGTGCTGCGCAACGCCGCGACCAGCGTCGTCGGTGCCGTGGCCCGCCACGACGCCGAAGCCGCCCACGCCGCCGCGGCCGCCGCCGCCCGCGCCCAGCAACGCGCCGCGCAGCGCCAAGCCGAAGCCCACCAGCGCACACGATCCCAGGACGCGGCCGCCACCGTCTTCGGCACAAACACAGGCACCGGCGGTGCAGGCGGCGCCAGTAGCAACAGGTCCCCGCTGGTGCGCACACGGCCACCCACGCCGCGGACCCGACCACCCGACAACGACGAACGTGCCGCCGCCCGACACCTCGCCCGCACCCTGCGACAAGCCGCCCACCGGGAACCGACCGACACCGTCATCACCTCGACCACACCACCAGGTCGGCTCGTCACCCGCGCCGCGCTCACCGCCGACGCCCAGCGCGCCGCCGGACAGCTGCCCGCCTCCGAGCCGTGGCGGCGCACCGAACGCCGCCGCACACCCCAGCCACCGATCCACGTCGGCATCGTCGCCGACGTCTCCCCGTCCGTAGACGCGTTCGCCGGACCGATCGCCTCCGCGGCATGGATCACCGCACAAGCCACCGCCTGGGCCGGTGGTACCAGCGCCACCGTCACCTTCGGCCAGTACGTCACCGCCGTCACCCACCCCGGCCAGCCACCGGCAAAGGTCCGCCTGTTCGCCCGGGAAGGCCACACCCAAGGCTTCCCCCTCGCCGTCGACGCTCTCGACGCCGCCCTCGGACTGTCCGACCCACGCGCCGGAGCACGGCTACTCGTCGTGGTCAGCGACGGCGAGTTCACCAGCAGCGAACTGATCGACGGCCAGGCACGCCTGGACCGACTCGTCCGCGCCGGCTGCGGACTGCTCTGGCTCGGCCCACCCGACTCCCGACCACTCGCCGGCGCCCACGCCACCGTCCTCGGCAACCCCGCCGACGCCGGACGACTCATCGCCCGTGCCGCCGCCACCGCGCTCCGCAACACCTGACCACCGCATGGGTCGTCGCCCCCCGCCCTTTGCTCTCCCCGGGTGGGCGGCGACGACCCGTCTATGTGAGTGTGCTCCGACCGGGGGCGCCACCCCGCGCGCCTACCCCCCACAGCAA